>NZ_JBSGET010000084.1:0-37398 GCF_053603035.1 Kitasatospora sp. NPDC004272
CCGGCCGCACCGCCCTGGCCCTCGACCCCGCGGCCCCGCCCGGCCGGGCCGGCCGGGCGGGGCGGCCCGGAACCCACCCCGGACCGGACCCGCAGGACGCCTTCCAGGCGGTCTTCACCTCGGGCTCGCTGGGCCGGCCCAAATGCGTGACCACCACCTACGCGGCGGTCGCCAACCGGCTGGACTGGTTCCTGGAGACCTACCCGCTGCTCCCCGGCGACGTCGTCGCGGTGCACAAGGACGTGTCCCTGGTGGGCTCGCCGGTGGAGATCCTCACCGGGCTGCTGGGCGGTGCGGCGCTGTGCTTCCTGGACCGCGACACGCTGCTCGACCCGGACGAGCTGTGGGAGGCCGTCGAGGAGCACCGGGTCAGCCACCTGCTGGCCTCGCCGCCGGTCCTGGAGCTGCTGCTGGCCTCCGCGCCGCCCGCCGGCGGCGGGGCCGCCCTGCGGCTCGCCGCCTCCAGCGCCCAGGGGCTCTCCGCCGACCTGGCCGGCCGGTGGCGCAGGCGCTTCCCGCGCACCCGGCTGCTCAACATGTACGGCCTCACCGAGACCGCCTCGAACGTGAGCTGCTTCGAGGTCACCGACGACTCCCCGGGGCACGGCGGCACCGTGCCGGTGGGGCATCCGATCCCCGGATGCCGGATCCACCTGCTCGGCCCCGGCGGGCACCCGGTGCCCGCCGGGGAGACCGGCGAGATCCACCTCGGCGGGGTGTGCCTGGCTCGGGGGTACACCGGCCCGGACGGGGACACCGCAGCACGATTCGTCCCCGGCCCCCCGCCCGGCCGGGAACGGCTCTTCCGCACCGGGGACACCGGGCGGTGGACGGACCGAGGACTGGAGGTCCTCGGCAGAACCGACACGCAGATCAAGATCAGGGGGTACAAAGTCATGCCCGAAGAAGTGGAAGCGCTCCTCTCGGCCCTGCCCGACGTCACCGGTGCCGCCGCGCTCGCGGTGGGCGACCCGCTCGACGCGCGGGAGCTCGTGGCCTTCGTCGAGGGGCCGGCCGGCGTCGACACCGCCGCGGCCGCCCGGGCCCTCGCGCAGCAGCTGCCGGCCGCCGCGCGCCCCAGCCGGATCGTCCAGGTGGCGCGGATCCCGCGCACCGCCTCCGGGAAGGTCGACCGGGTCAGGCTGCCGGAGCTGCTGGACGCTCCCGCACCGGCCGCACCGCCGCCCACCGCGTCCTGCGCGGCCGTGGTGGAGGCCGTCTGGAAGCGCGTCCTGGAGGTCGAACAGGCCGGCCCCGACGACGACTTCTTCCAGACCCTGGGCGGCCACTCGCTGAAGGCCACCAGCGCCATCGCCGCGCTGCGCCGCGAACTGGGCGTCAAGGTGCCGCTGCGCATGATCTTCGACCGGCCGGTGCTCGCCGACTTCGTCACCGCGCTCGACGCCTTCACCGCCGAGCGGGGCGCAAGGGCCGGGGCGTGACCGCGGCGATCGAGTTCCCGCTGACCGTCGCGCAGCGGGGCGTGCTCGACGCGGAGGCCGGCCGGCTCGGACGCAGCAGCTACAACAACCCGCTGGCGCTGCGGATCACCGGACCGCTGGACCTCGAAGCCCTGGACCGGGCGTTCGCCGCGGCCGTCGCCCGGCACCCGCTGCTGCGCGGCGCGGTGGTCGAGGGCGCCGAACCGGCGCTGCGGGTGCCGGGCGACCGCCCCGCCCCGGCCTTGGAGCGGGACGCCGGCCACCCGGCCGGCCCGCCGGAACCGGCCGCGCTCGACGCCGAGCTGGCGCGCTACGCCGCCCTGCCGTTCGACCTGGTCGAGGGCCCGCTGGTGCGCGCCCGGGTGTACCCGCTGGACCGGGACGACCACGTGCTCCACCTGGTGGCGCACCACCTCGTCGCCGACGGCACCTCGATCGACCTGCTGGCCGCCGACGTCTCCCGCGCCTACCGCGCGGAACTCGGCGGCGGCCCCGGGGAGGCCGGGGCGCCGCCGGCGCCGTACGCCGACCACGCGCGGTGGGAGCACCGGTGGCTGGCCGAGGGCGGCCACCGGGACGAACTGCGCTCCTGGGAGGAGTACCTGGAGGGTGTCCCCGACGGCGTCCGCCTCGCCGTGCCCGGCCGCGCGGCGGACGGCGGGGGCAGCGGGGCGCCGCTGACCCGCCGGTTCCCGGTCGACGACGTGGCAGCCCTGCGCCGCGGCGCCGCCCGCAACCGGGGCACCCTGTTCGTCGCCGCCCTCACCGCGCTGCAGTGGACCCTGCACCGGCACAGCGGCCGGCGGCGCTTCACCGTCCGGGTGCCGTTCTCCGGCCGGGTGGAGCCCGAACTCGCCGGGACGGTCGGGTACTTCGTGAACGTGCTGCCGCTGCGCGCGGTCATCGAACCCGGCAGCACCCCGGCGGAGCTGTTCGCGGCCAACAGCGCGGAGCTCCCCGACCTGCTCGACCGGCAGCTCGTCCCCGCCCCGCTGTTCGCGGCCGCCCGGCCGGCGGACGGGGCGGCGGCCGTGCTGCTCAACCTCCGGCCGCCGCGCGAACCGCTCTTCGCGGAGCACGGCTCCCCGGCCCGCGTCGTCCTCGCGGAGCCCGTCGTCGGCTACCAGCTGAGCCTGGTCGCCCAGGAGGAGGGCGACCGCCTGGTCTTCGACGCGCAGGCCGACCCCGCGGTCCTCACCGAGGCGGACCTCGTCGCGATCACCGACGGCTTCAGCACCCTGCTGTCCGAGCTGGCGGCCCCCGGGGCCGACGGGCGGGCGGCACCGTGAACACGAACTCGCAGGAGGCACCCCCCATGTCGGACCACCCTTCGGACACCGAGGTCGAGGACCTGTCGATCCTCAAGGAGCTCAACCGCTTCATGTGGGGCTCGGGCGACTACGAGGCGGTGGCCGCCCTGGTCCTGAAGGACGCGCTGGCCCTGGTGCACGACGCCGAGGTCGAGGCCGGGCAGCGGGTCCTCGACGTCGCGACCGGCACCGGCAACGTGGCCGTCGAAGCGGCCCGGACCGGCGCGGACGTCACCGGCCTGGACCTGACGCCCGAACACTTCGAGGTGGCGCGGCGGCGCGCCGCGGAGGCGGGCGTCACGGTGGCGTGGACGGAGGGCGACGCCGAGGCGCTGCCGTTCCCCGACGACTCCTTCGACCGCGTCTTCTCCACCTTCGGGAGCCAGTTCGCGCCCCGGCACGACCTGGTCGCCGCCGAACTCCTCCGGGTGTGCCGGCCCGGCGGCACGGTCGGACTCTGCAACTGGACCTCCGAGGGGTGGACCGGCCGGTTCACCGAGATCACCGCCCGCTACTTCCCGCCCGCCCCGGCGCACGTGATGCCGTCGATGGACTGGGGCGACGAGGAGTACGTCCGCGGCCTCTTCGAGCCGCTGGGCGGGGCGGTGGAGATCGAGCGGCGACGGGCCGACTACCGGTTCCCCGACGTGGACGCCCTGATGCGGTTCTTCTCCGCCAACTTCGGCCCCTGGCTGCTGGCCCGGCAGTCCATCACCCCGGCCGAGCGCTGGCACGAGCTGTACGCCGACCTGCGCGCCATGACCGCGGCCTTCGACGAGGGGACCACGGACACCCTGGTGCGCCCCGAGTACATCCGGGTGCTGGTGCGCAAGCCGGCCGCGGGGGCGTGAGGCGTGGACCTCGGGATCATGTTCTTCTCCAGCGTCGCCGGCGACGACAGCGCCCTGGCCTACGACCAGGTCCTGGAGATCGCCCGCACGGCCGACGCGGAGGGACTGTCCAGCGTCTGGCTGCCCGAACGGCACTTCCACCGCTTCGGCGGGCTCTTCCCCAACCCCGCCGTCCTGGGCGCCGCCGTCGCGGTGAGCACCCGGCGGATCGGGATCCGGGCCGGCAGCGTGGTGACCCCGCTGCACGACCCGCTGCGGATCGCCGAGGAGTGGGCCGTCGTCGACGCGCTCAGCCGCGGCAGGGTCGGGGTGTCGGTCGCCACCGGCTGGAGCCCCGTCGACTTCGCCCTCGGACCGGACCGCTTCGAGCACCGCCGGGAGGTCGGCCGGCAGCACACCGAGGAGCTGCGGGCGCTGTGGCGCGGCGAGTCGGTGCGGCGCAGGACGGGCGACGGCCGCACGGTCGAACTGTCCGTCATGCCGCGCCCCCACCGGCCCGAACTGCCGCTCTGGGTCACCTCCTCCGGCTCCCGGGAATCCGTGCGGCAGGCTGCGGCGGGCGGCGCCAACCTCCTCACCCACCTGGTGGACCAGGACCTCTCCTCCCTCGGCGCGGCCGTCGCCGCCTACCGGGAGGAGTACCGCGGCGAGCACCCCGGCCGGGTCAGCGTCATGCTCCACACCTACCTCGACGAGGACACCGACCGGGCCCGGCGAACCGCCTCCGAGCCGCTGCTCGGCTACCTGCGCTCCGCGCTGCAGCTGGAACAGCTCGCCCACGGCGTGCCGGAGGAGGACCAGCTGTTCGACGAGGAACTGCTCGACATCAGCCACCGGCGCTACCTGGAGCGCGCCTCCCTGATCGGGGACGCCGCGCACTGCCGCGCCGTCCTGGAGCAGCTCGCCGACCTCGGCGTGGACGAGGTGGCCTGCCTCATCGACTTCGGGGTGCCGCACGAGGACGTCCTGGCGTCCGTCGGCCGGCTCGCCGCCCTCGGGCGGGAACTGCCCGCCGCGTGAAGCACCCCGCACCGCAACCGGACCAGCACCCATCCCACAGACAGGAAACCCCGTGACCGACACCCCCCACGTCCTCGACGCAGCCGAGGCCAACGCCGGCTGGGAGCGGGCGTACGCCGAACAGACCGGCACCCTGTGGCAGGACGAGCCGATCCCGCTCTCCGCCGAGGCGGTCTCCTTCCTCCGGGAGCACGGCACCCGCACCGTCGTCGACCTCGGCTGCGGCGACGGCCGCAACCTGCCGCCGCTGGCGCGGGCCGGCCTCCACGTCACCGGGGTGGACGCCTCCCGCACCGGCGCCGGCCGCGCCGCCGAGCGCCTGCGCCGGCACGAGCTGCCCGGCCTCGCCGTCACCGCCGACGCCGTCGACCTGCCCTTCCCGGACGGCGCCGTCGACGCCGTCACCTGCTTCGACGTCTTCAGCCACTTCACCGACCCGGCGGCCGCGCTCGCCGAGATCGCCCGGGTGCTGCGGCCCGGCGGCCAGTTCATGGTGAACGTCTTCAACACCGACGACAGCGAGTGCGGCCGGGGCGAACTGCTCTTCGGCACGACCTACCGCTACCGGGGCACCGTCTTCCACTTCTACCGGGAGGACGAGCTGCGGGAGCTGCTCTCCGGCTGGAAGATCCTCGAATTCCGCACCGACACCTGGGACGACCCGCCGCACGGCGAGTTCCGGCCCGAGCCGCACACCCACAGCAACTTCGTGGTCAAGGCCGTCCGGGCCTGAACCGCCCCCTCCCGCCCGTGCGGGAGGGGGACCGCGGAGGCCGGGCGCCCCGGCCCCCGCGGGCGTCCGGCAGGACACGCCGAGGGGAGCACCATGACCGCCGACCACCGGAGCGGCGCACCGCGTCCGGTCCACATCTCGTCCATCGCCGCCGAACTCGGCACCCGGACGCCCCTGGAGGACCTGCGCAGCGCGCAGATCGCCCAGCAGCTCACGGCGCTGCGGGCCGAGGGCCTGGCGCACTGCCGCGTCGCCGGGCCGACGGCACCCGAGCTGGCCGCCGCCTGCGCGACGAGGACGCTCGCCGCCGCCGGGGTCCGCCCCGACTCCGTCGTCTACTCCAGCGAGTCCTTCGCCGGGGAATCCGTCACCACCGACCTGTGGGACTTCCTGCTGTTGGTCGGCACCCCGGCCACCCCGGCGCTGGCGGTCAACGGCAACGGGTGCGGCAACCTGGCCAACGCCCTGGAGGTCGCCCGCAACCGGCTGCGGACGGAACCGGACGAGTCCTCGGCACTGGTCACGGTGGCCGACCGGCTGGACCACCACGACCGGTACCAGCCGAACGGCCAGACGGTGCTGAGCGACGGCGCCGCCTCCTGCCTCGTCACCACCGCGCCGCAGGGGCCCTCGTACCGGGTGCTGGGGATCTCCTGCCACCTGCGGGCGGACTGGCCGCAGGACGTGCCCGCGATGGCCTCCGCCCGGACGGTCATGGCCGGGGTCGAGGCCGCCGTCACCCGGCTGCGGAGCCGGCTGCCCGATCCGGCAACGGAGTTCGGCCGTCTGATCACCGGCAACTACGGCTCCAGCACCCGCAGCTTCCTGAGCATGGCCGCGGGCCTCGACCCGGACGACGCCTACGCCCCGCTGGCCGCCGACACCGGGCACTGCTTCGCGGCCGACCCGCTGCTCGCCCTCGACGCGCTGGAACGCGAGGGCGCGGTCCTCCCGGGCGAGCGGCTGCTCGTCCTCGCCACCAGCTCCCGGTCCTGGTCCGCCGTCGCACTGGAGTACTGCGCATGACCGACTCGCCCTACTTCCCGCTCGCGCCCGAGCAGCGCAGCATGCTCTTCCTCGAAGGGCTGTTCGGGCCCGGGATCTTCCACAACATGAGCGTCACCGTGCGGGTGCCGCCGGGGACCGGACTGCCGGACGTGCGGCGGGCGGTGGAACGCCTGCAGGACCGGCACGACGCGCTGCGCAGCGGCCTGGCCGGGTACGCCCCGCTGCTCCAGCGCGTGGACCCGGTGCCGGCGCGGGTCGCGCTGCCGACCGCGGAGCCCGGCGAGAGCGCCGCCGCGCAGCTCGCCCGCCGCAGGCGCGAACTCCTCAACGCCGAACAGGTCCGGCACCGGTCGGGGCGGGCCCACTACGAACTGATCCGCTCGGCGGACCGGACCGAGCAGTACCTGCTGGTGTCCCTGGACCACTTCGTCTGCGACAGCACCGCCGCCGGCGTCGTCGCGGCCGACCTCGAACGCCTGCTCGACGGCGGGAACCCGGACCCCGCCCCCGCCCCCTTCGGCGAGCTGTGCCGCGCCCGCAGCCGCGCCGCCGACCCGGAGCGGGAAGCCGGCTACTGGAACCGGCTCCTCTCGGGCGTCGGACCACTGACCGGCCTCGCCCCGCGCCCGCCGGCCGGCCCCGCGCCCACCCGGGGCCAGGTCGACACCGTCATCGCCGGCCCGACGCACCACGACAGGCTGGCCGGACTGAGCGACCGGCACGGCGCCACGCCGTTCTCGGTGATGGCCGCGCTGACGGCGGTGGCGGTCTGGCACCGGACGGGGCAACGGGACTTCGCCTTCTTCACCCCCGTCTCGACCCGGCAGGACGCGGACGCCGCGGCGGTCGGCTGCTTCGCGCACGACCGCCCGGTCGTCGGCCGGGTCGATCCGGACGGGACGCTCGCCGCGACCGTCCGGTCGCTGCTGGCGGGCTACTGGCGGAGCTACCGCAACTCCGCCCTCGCCGTGCCCGACCTGGCCCACCAGGTGCCCGCCTTCGGCCGGACCCTGCTCGCCGGCCCGGTGGACTACCTCCAACTGCACGTCTGGATGGAGCCGGACGCGCCGGGCACGGCGCCCCGGGACAGCCGCACCGAGTCCGAGCACGGCGAGTTCACCCCCGCCCACGACCTGACCGTCACCACGCTGCGGTTCGGCCTCTCACCGAACCGGACGACCGTCCGCGCCTACTTCGGCGGCCCGGCTCCGGGGCGGGCCGCCGCCGAACGCCTCGGCGCGGACGTGCTGGCCCTGCTCGCCACCGCCGCGGAGCCCGGCGACCACCGGGTGGGCGAACTGGCGCGCCGCGCCCTCGACTAGGCCCCGCCCGTCGGGCGCTGCCCGGCCCCGCCCCGTCCGCCCGGCGGCGCGCGCCCCGCCCCCACGTACGACGACACAGGGAGAGAACCATCGACACCCAGGACCAGATCAGGCTCGTCCTCCGCGAGATGCCCAAACTGGCCGACGCGGCAGCCGTGCTGCCCGCCGACGCCGACCTGTGGAGCGCGGGCATGGACTCACTGACGAGCGTGCAGGTGATGGTGCGTCTGGAGGACCGGTTCGACGTCGAGTTCCCCGATGCGACCCTCACCCGCGAAACCTTCTCCAGCATCGCGGCCCTCACGAAGGTGCTCTCCGACCTGCTCGGCGAGCGCCCCGGGACCGGCGCGTCATGACCGGCCGGAACGGCGGGACGCCGGAGTCCGTGGAACGCGCCGCGGCCGCCGCGGCCGCCGCCTCCTCGTCGGTCGACGGGCAGGCGCGCTTCCCCGCGGAGGCGACCGCCGCCCTGCGGGCCGGGGGGCTCCTCAACGCGGCGGTGCCGACCCGCCTCGGCGGACTCGGCCTCCCGCTGCCCGAACTGGTCCGCATCGCGGGCCGGCTGGCGGCGGCGTGCGGATCCGCGGCGATGGTGTGGTCCATGCACCAGGTCCAGATGGCCTGCCTGGCCCGGCACCATCCGGACGCGCCGCTGCTGGCCCGGGCGATCGCCGAACAGTGGCTGGTCGCCTCGGTCACCAGTGAGAACGGCGTCGGCGGCGACCTGAGGTCCAGCCGTACCGGGATCGGCACCGGCGAGGGGCGGTGCACCCTGGACAAGCAGGGCCCCACCGTCTCCTACGGCGCGCACGCGGACGCGTTCCTGGTGACCGCCCGCCGGTCCGCCGACGCCGCACCGGGCGACCAGGTCGCCGTCTTCGTCTCCCGCGAACAGAGCGACCTGCGGCAGACCGGCCAGTGGAACACGCTGGGGATGCGCGGTACCTGCAGCCCGTCGTTCGACCTGCGCGCGGAGTTCGACGCGGCGCAGGTGCTCCCGGTGCCGTTCGGCGACGTCGCCGCCCGCACCATGGTCCCGCTGTCCCACCTCCTCTGGTCGGGCGTCTGGGTCGGCCTCGCCGCCGAGGCGGTCGACCGGGCCGTCCGCGCCACCCGGCGGCGCAGCCGGGGCGGTCCGCTCGCCGACCGCCCCGAACTGGCCGTCGCCCACGCCCGGTTGGCCGGCATCCGGGCCCAGTTGGACGCCGCGACCAGATCGGCCGAACCGGTGCTCGAACACGGCGGGCAGCCCACGATGGGGCTCGCCGTGGAGCTGAACGCCCTCAAGGTCGGAGTCTCCGAGACCGCCCTCGACATCGCCCGGCTGGCGCTGGCCGTGTGCGGGATGGCGGGCTTCAGCGAGGACGGGCCCCACTCCGTGGCCAGGATCCTGCGGGACCTCTTCTCCGCCCCCCTGATGATCGGCAACGGTCGGCTGCTGGCCGCCAACTCCCAGATGATGATGCTGTCCGGAGGAGCACGATGAACACGGCCCAGGCCACCCCGAACGACGGACGGCCGAGCACCGCGGCGCCCGGGGTCCCGCTGACCACCCGGGCGGACGCGCGCGTCCTCGACGGCCTGCGGACCGCACTGGGCGGCCTCCTGGGCGGGCCGAGCCGCGAGCACTACACCGCGCCCCCGGTGATCGCCCGCCGGACGGTCGAACTCGCCGGCTACCACACCTCCTTCCCCCAACTGCTCGGCGCCGTCCACGGCGGGCACGACGGCGAACCCGCCCCCACCGACCTGGTGCTGACCCCGGCCGCCTGCCACCACCTCTACCCGCTGCTGGCCGCGGAGGGCGGGCCGGCCGGGGGCACGCTGAGCGTGGAGGCCCAGTGCTACCGCGGCGAGCTGACCACCGAGTCCGGCCGACTGCGGTCCTTCCGGATGTACGAGTTCGTCACCGTCGGCCGCCCCGAGGAGGTCGAGCGGTGGCGCGACGCGGCGCTGACCCGCGCCGGGGAACTGCTGCACCGCCTCGGGCTGCCGCCCCGCACCGAGGCCGCCAACGACCCGTTCTTCGGCCGGGCCGGGAGGCTGGCGGCCAACCTCCAGCACGCCCAGCAGCTCAAGTGGGAACTGGTGGTGCCCACTTCGGACGGGATCGAGCAGGCGGTGTCCTCGGCCAACTACCACAAGGAGCACTTCGGCGAGGCGTTCGGCCTGTCGGACGGCGACGGGCAGCCCGCGCACAGCGCCTGCCTCGCCTTCGGGCTCGACCGCCTGGTCCTCGCGCTGCGGCAGCGGTACGGATTCGACACCGGGCGGTGGCCGCAGGACGTACGATCGCTGCTCGTCCTGTGAATCCGTGCCCGCGCCACCGTGACCGCGCCGAGAGGCAATCCCCATGACGACCCTTCGCGAGATCGAGACACCACGACAACAGCCGCTCTGGTCACGGGACTTGACCCTCTTCCTGACCGCCCGCACCGTCTCGGCCCTGGGCGACGCGATGCTCCCGGTGGCCCTGACCGTCGTGATGCTCGACCTCGGCTACGGGGCCAGCGGGGTGGGGTACGCGCTGGCCGCGTGGATGGCGCCGTTCGCGCTGCTGGTGCTGTTCGGCGGAGTGCTGGCGGACCGCTACTCGCCGCGGCGCGTCATGATCCACGCCGACAACGTCCGACTGGTGGTGCAGGCGGCCCTCGCCGTGGAACTGTTCGGCGGTGACGTGCCGTTGTGGCACCTGCTGGTCGGGCAGGCGGTCAGCGGCGCGGCGGCAGCGCTGTTCCAGCCCGGCGTGATGGGCATCATGTCGCAGGTCGCGGCCGACGTGCAGCGGGCCGGCGCCGTGCTCAGGACGGGGGAGTCGCTGGCCCGGATGGCCGGGCCGGTGCTGTCGGCCCTCTGCGTGGCGCTGTCCGGCGCCGGTGCCTCGTTCGCGATCAACGGCGCCACCTTCGGCGTCAGCGCCCTCTGCCTGACGGCGTTGCGGGTCAGCGCGGCGCCCCCGGCCCGGAAGGCGGCCGAATCGACCTGGCGGAGCCTGGTCACCGGCTGGCGGGAATTCCGCTCCCGCCGCTGGCTGTGGATGGTCATCCTGGTCTGGGCCGTCAACGGCCTGCTCGTCTTCGGCCCCCAACTGCCGCTGCTCGCCACGGTGATCGTGGGGGAGCACGGCTCCCGGGGGTACGCGGTGGTCGAGGCCGCACTCGGCACGGGCATGGTGGCCGGAGGACTCGTCGCCCTGCGGCTCCGCCCCGCACGGCCGCTGGCCGCGGGACTCCTGGCCATGCTTCCGTGGGCCCTGCCCCCGCTGGCCACCGCCGCCGGATGGCCGCTGGCGGTGGTGGCGGCCGCCTCCGCGGTCGCCGGCACCGGCTGGGCGTTCTGGAGCGTCATGTGGGCCTCGACCGTGGCGACCCACGTACCCGCCGGCGTCGTCAACCGGGTGTACGCCTACGACGTGGCCGGCTCGGTGCTCAGCATCCCGATCGGCCGGGCCCTCGCCGGTCCCGTCGGGGAGCTCACCGGCAACGCGAACCTGCTGGCGGCCTCCGCCTGGATCGGCGTGGCCGGCTGCCTCGTCCTGCTGTCCGCGCGGCCGGTGCGCGACCTGCGCCGGATCGAAACCCCCGTGGCGGGGTGAGCGGCGTGCTCCGGATCAGGCCCTTCACCGCCGCCGACGCCGCGGTACTGCCCTCGTGGCTCGACGGCCCCGGGGCGCTCCGGCTCTGGGCGGGCGACGCCTTCCGCTGGCCGCTGGACCCGCCCCAACTCGCCCGCTACCGGGCCGAGTCGGAGACCGGGTCCCGCCGCACCTGGAGCGCCGTGGAAGGCGACCCCGAGCGCCTCGTCGGCCACTGCTCCCTCCTCGTCACCCCGGACGGCCGACGCGGACGCCTCGGACGGGTCCTCGTCGCCCCCCGCGAACGGCACGGCGGCCGCGGCGCGGCGATGCTGCGGAGCGTGCTGGCCGAGGCGTTCGACGGCCTGGGCCTGACCGAGGTGGAACTCGGCGTCTACACCCGCAACACCGCAGCCCTCGCCCTCTACGCACGCCTCGGCTTCACCCCGCCGACCACCCCCGCGGCCGACCCGCCGCCCCCGCCCGACCCCTGGTCGGTGACCACGCTGACCCTCCGCCCCCCGCCCCGGCCCGATCCGCCCCGATGAGCGGCGCCGGCCGCACGTCTCGTCCCCGCGACCGCAGTTGGACCGCGCAACCTCCCCGACCTGCCGCGGTGCCGCCGAGCCCGCGGGGCCGTCCGGCGGGCCGCGAAGGCGATCGCCAGTCTGTGCGACCTGAACGGTGACGGGTTCATCAGCGAGGGCGAACTCGCCCGGGCGAGCAGGCAGTTCTTCCTGGGCGAGGGCGAGCCACACCGGTCCTCACCCGGGTCGACCTGTCGATCGCTGGGGCCCGCCGCGGTCGGGGAGCGCTGAACGTTCACCGTGACCACCGTGCCCCCTGGTCTCACCGATCAGGTGGCCGTGACGCTGATAGCCGATCTCATCGGGGTGTGAACGGACGCGGACGCTGCGCCAGGCGGCATCGAAGTCCAATTGTCCGTTGCGGGCCCGGCAGAGCCTGAGCGCCTTCCAACTCGTGCACGGTGCAAGGAGCCAACGCTTCAGGGACGTCGTCACGGGTGCCTCGCTTCCACTTGGTCGATGAGCCGTCCCGTCTCGTGGTTCAGGCCGTAGACGTCGATCAACTCCGGGGCGGCCTCCTTGAACGCCTTCAGGAGCGCCTTCATCGCCGTGGCGTCGCCACAGACCGGGTCGGAAGCCGAGCTCAACCTCGCCAGGGCGTCGAGCGCCGGGTACCACCACTCGTTCCCGGTCCGTACGCTCCTTGCCAATTGCTGGAACGGTCTGATGTCCACGGTCCCGAGCTCGTCAGGGTGCCGTTCGAGGTAGTCGAGCAAGAGGAGCTCTGGATCGCTGTACAGGGCGTCCCTCAGGTACATCAGCCGCTGGACCCTCGCCCGGTCTTGTCGCCGTTGGAGGGCGGCTTCCCGGGTATCGGCGTCAAGGAAGAGCTGGACCTTGGAGGTGAGTCCCCGGTAATACCCGTCAGAGCTGTCGTACCCCCGCCCGAGCTCGGCGTTGAGCCAGTCATGCGCGGGTCGCACCTCGTCGACGGACCAGAGCTCGGACAACGGTGTCGCGCGTTCCAGCAGGTCTCGGGCCACGAGCGACTCGATGTTCCGGTGATCCTCCGTGCCAGGCCCCCATTCGGCCGAGAACGTGGCCCTGAAGAAGAGCTCCGGCGTCCGGCTGCGCAGAGGCCGCCGCTCCACCACGCACGTGAACCTCCCGCGCGTCCGACGGCGGCCGAAGAGGCGCTTCACTCGCCCGCCTTGTTCAGCTCCACCACGGACAGCAGTTCGGGGTCGTCCTTCACCATCGTCATGATGTCCTGCTCCGGCCTACAGCCGTCCGCACGGACGACCCCCGCGAGAACGGTGGCCAGACGCTTGAAGTCGGCGAGCCGGCCGTGGTTCACCACGGCTTCCCAGACCATCGCGAGTGCCAGCTCGTACGGCTTCCCTGACGGGCTCCGCTCCAGCCACGCCGCGAGGGTGGGAAACAGGTCGGGATAATCGTCCGGGGCATCGAACACGCCGTCCAGAGCAGCTCTGACCACCTCTGCCGCATTCGACTCCGGTACCACGGCGAGCGTGCGCGCATCCGCCCGCAGGAGTGCCAGGACCCCGAGCCGCACCGCCGTGGTCGCGCCCGAACGCCGGTGCACGGACCGGAGCGTATCGACGAACCACGGCAGGCTGTTCTCCTGGCCGAGCGCCACCCCGAAGGCATCCAGGACGTCACCCCAGACCGTCGGGCTGCCGCTGTCGGCCACCCGCCTGATGCGGGTCATGGCCGCGTCGCGCTGCTCGTCCAGCAACTCGCAGCACACCTGGACGACCAATCGCTGGCCCTCTTCTGACTTGCGTGCGGCAGTGTCATAGAGCAACGCGCGGGTGGGACGGCCAAGGGTGCCGTCCTCGGCTGCACCGATGAGGACTCTGGCAGCGAACGCCCGGCGCCGAGGTGTCGTGGCGAGATCCCGCAGCACCGCGAGGCCCTGGGTGTCCCGGGTGGCCAACAGCACGCTCTTGATGGCACGGATCGGGGCGCCATCCGGTTCGGCTCGCTGCTCCGGAGAGTCGGACATGATCCACTCCAGCACCCGGCGTCGCACATCCGGGTATTCGCGCCACACTCGGATCAGCAGCTCGTTCCCGTACGCCGCGGCGCGGAACGAGGCCACACCGGATTCGTCGACCTCGGCCCCGATCGCCTTCAGACGGGTCTGCAAGCCTCGGCCGGCGAACGATCCCCTGAGGTCGGAGCGCTTCTCCTTCGTGGCTGCCTCCCCACCCGCGGTGCCTCCGGAGAGCAGGTCGACCAGCCGGTGCCCCTCCTCGATCGCCTCCTCGACCTTGACCGAGCCCCGGACAGCGAGCACGAGGGAGTAGCAACGCTCCTCAAGCGTCAGAGCGGACACCTGCCCGACGCCGTCGATCGTTCTGGCGGGTGCCGATGCCTCCGCCAGCCGTTGGTCCAGTTCCTCGGACCAACCGCGAACCAGCCGTTTGAGCACGTCGGCGTACTCCACGAGGTCTGATCGGAACTTCGGATCGTCGACCTCCTGCCCGGGTACCAACGGATCGAACTCGGCCGTGATCTTGAGGAAGTCGCGGACAAAGCGGCTCGAACGGACCGCGCTCCACTCCTTGATGTCCCGGGCGATATCGCGCCTCTCAAGATCCGCGGCCAGGGCTTCTCCGCGGCGGGACCTGATGTGGTTCCGGACCACCGGCCATGCGGGCGGCGAGTCCTTGAGCTCGAAGACCGCGATCTCTGCGGGGACCTCGGCCTTGCGCGCCGACCAGAGCTCCTCCGTCACCGTGATGAGGAGGAAGGAGTTCAGTTCCCGGAGCTCAGCCGCATACCGTGGAAGTTCGGCCAGTAGACTCTCGCGCAACTGGTCGGTGTCGCCGTCCCGTAGTTCCAGGAGCTGCCCTCTCCCAGGCTTGCGCGGGAGCTGGGACACCATGAGCCGCTGCCAGTCGCCGTCCAGGAGGACGATGCTCCGGCCGTCGCCCGCCGCCACTGCCAGCTGGCGCTTACCGAACGTCGTCGCCCCGATCTCCGGCCGGACCACCACGACCGCGAGCGGATACTCCGAGCTCAGCGCCCTCTGGACCCGCTCGGCCGCCGCCGCCCATGTCGGCGGCTCGACGTAGACCTCGTCGAGCATGGCTCTGTCAGGGTCGATCAGAGTCTCTTCCATGGGCTTGTCGACCGTCGTCGTCGGGTTGAACGTCGGTTTGTAGAGCACGTCGCGAGCAGTTTCGACATAGACGGAACTGCTGCCCGCCTGCGCGGGGGCAGGGCCCTCGTGATCGGCGGGCGTCGTTGCGGCCGGCGCGGGGCCCTCCGTCTCCGCAGCGGAGCCGGGGGCGAGCGGAGTCTCCTTTGGCTCCCCTGGCTCCCCTGGCTCCCCGGGCCTGGTCTCAGGGAAGTCCAGTCCCGGTTGTTCCCGGCCGGGTACGCCGTCGGCCGTTTCCGCCTGGTCAGCCGTGCTCGCGGCGCCCTCACGCGGGCTTGCCGACGTGCTCATGACATTGTCCACGGTCTCGTCCTCCTCGGGGGCGATTCGCTGGTACCGGGTCCGGCACCCCACCGGAACCCGGGCGTGGCTAGTTGATGGTGATGTCGCCGGCTTGCTCGACGTAGCCCTTGACGCCGTTGAAGATCCGCTGACCGACCGCGGGCCGAGCCGACGGGTGAGGAGTCGGGAGCGGCCCCTCGGTCGGTGCCGCTCCAAGCTCCGGCCACGGATCGGTCGCCTTCAGCAGCTCCGCGTTCACCGTCGGCACGTGCACCCACGCGGGCTCGGCGAACTTCTTCTCCACCACCGCCCGGGTGAACCGGAAGTCCTCGGCCCGGAGGCGCTCGGTCCGGCCGGCCCGAACGATGACCTGGAACGCCTCGTGGGACAGGACCAACGCGACGAACGCCCCGCGTTCCTCGGCGACCTCCACTGCGTCGCGAGCCGCGTCGCTGTTCACGAAACGGCACAGATCGTTGATCGGATCCCCCCGGTGACTGTCCGGCAGCGGCCCCACGTGCACACTCATCCGTACGCGGATCGGCGCGACGGAGGCCAGCCGCTCCCGGTCGTGACCGGCCAGGAGCCTGTGCAGGTTTTCCGCCAGGGGATCGACCAGAAGGCGCGCCCGCGCCAGCGGAAGAGCCAGGATGAGACCGTCGCCCGTGGAGTCTCGGTACAGCGGGTAGCGCCACTCGAATTCGAGACCGCTCTGGGCGAACGCGGTGGTGAGCATGCTCTCAAGGTCCTCCCAGTGGTTCGCCATGCGCCATGAATCGACGACGCTGTAACCCTTCATGTCGAGCACGAAGAGTGCCCGGTAGTCAGGGATGTCGCGAGGGTCTCCGGGAGCGGTGGTCCGGTGCATGGCTGGCGCCCTTTCACAACAGAATGGGAGGAGGCCACGATGGGCCCGTTCAGCGGTGCACCGATGATGCGGCGACGACACGGGCAGCGCTGCCCACTTCTGGGCAGCAGTCGGGTGAGCCGTATCTCAGGCGGTCGGGCGCCAGGCCCGCAGGCCCGCGAGGTCGGCGACCACCAGTTCCCTGGCGTGCGCTTGGACGAGTCCTCGCACGCGAAGCGGCCGCAGTGCCTCCACGACGGAGTTGCGTGAGCAGCCGATCAGTTGAGCGATCTCGTCCTGCGACAGCCTGATGCGCACGAGGCCCCGAACCGGATGGGCTGTTGACTCTGCCAGTCGCAGCAACGCCGCCACAAGGCGGATCGGAACGGAAGCGGTCGCCAACTCCTGGCGGATCTGGTCGCTTTGCTGTACCTGTCCCACCGTGTGCCGCATGAGGACCTGGAGTAGCTGGTGCTCGGCGATGAACGCGTGGAACTCGGGAGCCGGGACGATATGGATGGTGCACGGTTCCACGGCGATCACTGTCGCACTGCGCGATCCCTCTGTGAGTACGGCGAGTTCACCGAGCAGGTCGCCGGCTCCCCGGACCGCCAGCATGGTCCGTCGGCCGGTCTCGTCACGTCTGGTCACGGCCACTGATCCGGAGGCGAGTGCCAGGACGTGGGTTCCGGGGGCGTCCTGTATCAGCAGGACGCTTCTGGTCTTCTGGTGGCGGGGAGGTGCGAGCGCGCACAGTTTTTCCCAGAGTCGCTCCCCGAACAGCATTCGATGAGTCTGATACACATCTCCTCCATGCACAAGAATGTCTATTTCGAGCAGTGTTCGACCGGAAGGCGTCAGAGATTGAAGAGAGCAATGAGCACGGATGACGCGACCAGGACCAGGCCGAACTGAAGCACCGTTATCGAAACTCGCAGCAGTCGGTACTTCCGAATGGCGAGCGCGGCCAGCTCTACCGCCTTCCGGCTGTCGGCGATATCGAGGTCGGCCACCGAAAGGTGGTGCACGGTGGTCAGCAGCTGGTGCTCCGTCATGGTGGCCACATCGAGGAATGAGAGCCGGTCCGGTGCGACGGACGGGGGGAGCGAAGGGTTGAGCGCGGCCGCGGCGAACAGCAGGGAGATCACCATCGCGCTGCCCCCGAGCATCGCCGGGACGGCTGCCCACACGGGAACCCCAGAGGCCGCCGCGAGGACCGCCACTTCCAAGGCGCCTGCGATGCTTGCCATCGAGCAGACCGAACCCGCCTTCGCATCGGCGCGCTGGACCTCCGCCCCCGCCTCGGCCGCTAGAAGATCCAGGCGCCGGGAGATCGACCCCGGTTCGCTCCGTGCGGGGGCCGGTGCCACCGAGTTCGGGATCGAAGACCGACTCTCTGCCCGCCTGACCATCACGCCTCCCCAGCGAAACGACGGCATTCAATGTGATCTCATCGTTTCCCGGCGCACCCCCTCGCATCGCCCAGATCTTGACTGTTCGAAGGTGGCCCTCGACACACCGGTGTGGTGGGTACCCAGTTCCAGAACATCGGATCGAACCCGGCGCGCCAGGAGAAGCGTAGAAGGGTTCACCGGAATCCGGTGGCGGTCCGCCGAGATTCACGGGCCTGCAAGGGAATTGACCGGATCGTTCGTCGATAGATCGCCAGACATGGGCGCTATCGGGACATTCTTGGCCTGCTCGGATTGCATGCCACCCCGTCGACCGCTTCGCATCCAGGGCGTGCGGGATGGATCGCCTGCGACTGCTGTTCCGGTGCCGCGGCCTGCCTGTACCGTTTCGGAAGTCGATCAGTTCGAATTCGGATCCCGTGGGCTCTGATGCAGGCCGGGTGCAGGACGAGGCCGGGTAGGGGAGCACTGCGCAACGGGTCGAGACTGTTGGGTCTCGTCTTCTCGGTGCTCATGGCCGGCGGCACCGGTCGCTGCGCATCAGGCACGCCCCCGAACGGTGTCCACGCGGAGCTTGACGTAATGATTGCGTCATTCTATCGTCGATGCATGCTCTTTCCTACGCCTCCCCTCGCTGTCGATGACGAGCGGGTACTTGACGAGATCGAGAGCATGCGGCTCGCGCTGCGGCACCAGGTTCGCACGGCCCCGGTCAAGTGGACCGAGGGCCTGCGCAAATTCCTGACGGCCGATGCCGTGGCGGCTTCGAACTCCATCGAGGGCTTCAGGGTGTCCACCGTCGATGTCGAGGACCTGTTGGAGGGCGAGCGCGATGTGGAGGTGTCAGAAGAGAATCGCGAGGAGACGCTCGCTTACCAGCGGATGATGACGTACATCCAGACGTTGCACGACGTCGACGACTTCTCCTACAGCAAGGAGCTGCTCAACGCGCTGCATTGGATGCTGCAGGGCCACCGCCACACTGTGCGGAAGCCAGCCGGCCAGTGGCGCCGTGGACCGGTGTACGTGACCGATGCCCGCGATCCGAGTATCGCCGCCTACACCGCACCTGATGCGGAGGAAGTTCCTTCGCTGATGGGGGAGTTGGTGGATTGGCTGAATGACGGCGATGACACGCATCCACTCGTGCGGGCCGCGATGGCGCATCTGCAGCTGGTGTCCATCCATCCTTGGGCCGACGGGAACGGGCGGATGTCGCGCTCGCTGCAGACCCTCATGATCGCTCGGGAGGGCGTCCTCGCCCCGGAGTTCTCGTCGATCGAGGCATGGCTGGGGCGCCCGGGCAACACCTGGGAGTACTACCGGGAACTCGGACGCCGAGGCTCCGAATTCCTGCCCGACCAGAATGTCTCCGGGTGGGTTCGCTTCAACTTGACCGCCTACCACCAGCAGGCGCAGACCGTGCAGGGCCGCCTGGACAGGTCTGGGCAGGTCTGGGGCCTGCTTGCGGACTTTGTCGAGACGGCCGGCATGGACGAGCGGGTGGTGACGGCCCTGCACGACGTGGCCATGGCCGGCCGGGTGCGACGCTCGCGATACGAACACGCGGAGGGACTGAGTGTGCAGCAGGCACAACGGGACCTGCGTGAGCTGGTCACTGCTCAGGTGCTGGAGCCTGTCGGCCGAACTCGGGCCAGGTACTACACGGCCGGACCGCGTTTCCCGGAGCGGGTACTAGGCGTGGCACGCACTCCAATGCGCCTCGTCGACCCGTTCGTCGGCTGAGACTCCCGCTGGTAGGTGAAGGGCGGCGCCCGGGCCCGTGTGGTCGCAGGACGGCGGGCGGTGCAGTGCCGGAGTCTCCGGTGCTCGGGCGCTGAGTTCGATCTGGGTGCACCGCTGGTGCACATCACTACGAGCTGAAGCTGCGGGGACTTCCACCGCAACGGCGTCGGTGCAGGCCAGCGACTCGCTGGCCTGCACCGACGTGAACGGCCCGATCTGCATGTGCGCAGGTCGGAGGGGGTCCTACAGGTCGTAGTACATCTCGAACTCGTGCGGGTGCGGCCGCAGGGCGATCGGGGCGATCTCGTGGGTTCGCTTGTAGTCGATCCAGGTCTCGATCAGGTCGGTGGTGAAGACGCCGCCCGCGAGGAGGTACTCGTGGTCGGCCTCCAGGGCGTCGAGGACGGCGCCGAGGGAGGCGGGGACCTGGGGGACGGCGGCGTGCTCGTCGGGGGCGAGCTCGTAGAGGTCCTTGTCGACGGGCTCCAGCGGCTCGATCTTGTTCTTGATGCCGTCGAGGCCGGCCATCAGCATGGCGGAGAAGGCCAGGTAGGGGTTGGAGGCCGGGTCGGGGGCGCGGAACTCGATGCGCTTGGCCTTGGCGTTGGAGCCGGTGATCGGGATCCGGATCGCGGCGGAGCGGTTGCGCTGCGAGTAGACCAGGTTGACGGGGGCCTCGAAGCCGGGGACCAGGCGGTGGTAGGAGTTCACCGAGGGGTTGGTGAAGGCCAGCAGCGAGGGGGCGTGCTTGAGGATGCCGCCGATGTAGTAGCGGGCGGTGTCGGACAGGCCCGCGTAGCCCTGCTCGTCGTAGAAGAGCGGGGAGCCGCCGGTCCACAGCGACTGGTGGACGTGCATGCCGGAGCCGTTGTCGCCGAAGATCGGCTTGGGCATGAAGGTGGCGGTCTTGCCCGCCCGCCAGGCGACGTTCTTGATGATGTACTTGAACAGCATCAGGTCGTCGGCGGCGTGCAGCAGGGTGTTGAACTTGTAGTTGATCTCGGCCTGTCCGGCGGTGCCGACCTCGTGGTGCTGGCGCTCGACCTCCAGGCCGGCCTTGGCGAGTTCGAGGGACATCTCGGCGCGCAGGTCGGCGAAGTGGTCGACCGGCGGGACGGGGAAGTAGCCGCCCTTGTACTTGACCTTGTAGCCGCGCGCGTCGCCCTCGGCGGAGCCGCTGTTCCAGGCGCCGGCCACCGAGTCGATGTGGTAGTAGGAGGCGTTGGCGGAGGTCTCGAAGCGCACCGAGTCGAAGACGTAGAACTCGGCCTCGGGCCCGAAGTAGGCGGTCTCGGCGATGCCGGAGGAGGCCAGGTACGCCTCGGCCTTGCGGGCGACGTTGCGCGGGTCGCGGCTGTACGCCTCGCCGGTGATCGGGTCCTGGATGAAGAAGTTGATGTTGAGGTGCTTCTCGGCCCGGAACGGGTCCAGTCGGGCGGTGGCGAGGTCGGGCACCAGGGCCATGTCGGACTCGTGGATGGCCTGGAAGCCGCGGATCGAGGAGCCGTCGAACATCAGGGTCTCGGACGGGTCGAAGGTCGCCGCCGGGATCGAGAAGTGCTGCAGCACGCCCGGCAGGTCGCAGAACCGGACGTCGACGAACTTGATGTCGTTGTCCGCAATGTACTGCTTCACCTCGTCGGCGTTGGTGAACATCCGTACTCCTCCTCGGCGTGCACGGTCTGAGTCTCCGTCAGGGGCGACGGGAGCCCCGGTGCAGGGGGCTCACGATAGGAACGGCCCGTTTCCGACTCGTGACTCGCTTGTTTCCCACATGTTAACCGGGCCATTCGGGTGGCTGGCAAAGTGGGACGGTTCCGGGCAAAATCCCTGCCCCGCAGTGGCGCTGACCACTCATTGGTCTAGACCATTTGCGGCAGTCGGACGAACCGGGTTCACTCCGGAGGGAGACCCCCGCGGCGTGCCGCCCCCGGGGGCCACCGGCCGGGCGGACCGTAAGCCCGGTTAGGGTGGATTCGTGGACACCAGAGAAGCACTCGGATCGTGGATCGACGGCCCGAAGGCGGCCGCCGAGAAGATGGGCGCCGAATTCGGCTACCGCGGCGAGCGCCTCGGCCTCCCGCAGACCGGTCCCGGCTCGATGGCCGGCCCCGGCCGCCGGATCGGCGCGCTGTTCGTCGACGGCTGGCTGGTCAGCCTGGTCGCGTACGGCCTGCTGGCCAGGGGCGAGCAGAGCTCCGCCAACCTTTGGGCCACTCCGCTGTTCTACGCGGTGACGGTGCTGCTCCTGGCCACCACCGGCACCACCGTCGGCAAGCGCCTGTTCGGCCTGCGGGTGGTCCGGCTCGACGGCCGCCGGGCCACCATCCCGCAGGTGCTGCTGCGCACCCTGCTGCTGTGCCTGGTGGTCCCGGCCGCCGTCTGGGACCGCGACACCCGCGGCCTGCACGACAAGGCGGTCGGCACGGTCGAGGTCCGGATCTGACCCCACCGGAGTCCGGATCCGACCCCGCCAGACCCGACCCGGCCCGCCGCCGAAGGTCGAACGGCCCCGCTCGCCGAGGGAGGAACCTCGCGGGCGGGGCCGTGGTGTCGGAACGGGGGAGTCGCGCCTCAGCGCATGCCGCCCTTGGGCATCCGGGTGCCCTTGGGCATCGGACCCTTGGGGATCGGGGCCTTCGAGAGCAGGTCGCCGAGCGCGCGCAGCCGGTCGTTGGTCTCGGTGACCTGGGCGGCGCTGATCGCGCGGGGCAGGCGCATCAGGTGGATCTGCAGCTTCTTGAGCGGAATCTCGCCCTCGCCGTTGCCGACCACGATGTCGTGAACCGGAATGTCGCCCACCACCCGGGACATCTTCTTCTTCTCGGCCGCCAGCAGCGGCCGCACCCGGTTCGGGTTGCCCTCGCCGATCAGCGCGATGCCGGCCCGGCCGACCGCCCGGTAGACCGCGTCCTGGCTGCGGGTGACCGCGACCGGGGTCTGGTTCGAGCTCCAGCCGCGCCGGATGTTGCCCAGCACCGCCGCGACCGCGCCCGGCTGGCCCTCCATCTGCCCGAACGCGGCCCGCTCGGCACGCCGGCCGAACACGATCGCGACCGCCAGCACCGCCACCACGAAACCGAGGATGCCCAGGTAGATCGGGTGGTCCAGTGCGAAGCCGATGGCGAGGAACACGCCGAAGGTCAGCAGGCCGACGCCGGCGATGATCAGGCCGATCTTGGTGTCGACCTGCTTGGTCATGACATATGCCTGGCGGATCTGTGCGAGCCGCCCAGGGGTATCGGATTTTTGCCTCGCCATACCGCTCATGGTACGTGGCGGCACACGCGATCATCCAAGGCGGTGCCGGTTCGTGATCCTCGGCTTCCCCCGGGCGGGGCCCCACCGCCGCCGCGTCGCCGATCCGCTTCCCCGCCGGGCCTCAGGCGCTCCGTCCGAACACCCGCACGGCCTGCTCGCGCTCGCCCGCCAGCCGCCGGTTCTCGCACACCGCCGCCCACGCGTTGCGGCGCGCGCCGCGGATCAACAGCACCTGCTCGGCCCGCCGCAGCGCGGCCTGGATTCCGGTACGCATCAACACCCACTCCTCGACCCGGGTACCGCTCCAGCGTCCCGGACGCCCGTTACCGTACGGTGACCCGCCCGTCAATGCCACGTGAAACGTCGGCGATTCGTCCGAACGGCCCCAAGGCCGGCCGGGCCCGCCCGAGACCGGCCGGGCCCACCCGGGGCCGTCCGACAGGGGCCGGGGCCCCAAGATCGGCCCAGGTCCCCGCAACGCCCGGAGGGGCGGGCCCGGGCGGGCCCGCCCCTCCGCAGGACGACGACGGCACCGGCCGCGGTTTCAGACCGCGGCGACCCGCTCCCGGTGTTCGAGCGCCTGCCGGTACAGCCGGCCGGCCCGGTACGAGGAGCGCACCAGCGGACCGGACATCACCCCGGCGAAGCCCAGCTCCTCGGCCTCCTGCTGGAGCTCGACGAACTCCTGCGGCTTCACCCAGCGCTCCACCGGGTGGTGGCGCAGCGAGGGCCGCAGGTACTGGGTGATGGTGATCAGCTCGCACCCGGCGTCCACCAGGTCGGCCAGCGCCTCGCTGACCTCCTCGCGGGTCTCGCCCATGCCCAGGATCAGGTTGGACTTGGTGACCAGCCCGGCCGCCCGGGCCTGGGTGATCACGTCGAGCGAGCGCTCGTAGCGGAAGGCCGGCCGGATCCGCTTGAAGATCCGCGGCACCGTCTCGACGTTGTGCGCGAGCACCTCGGGACGGGAGGAGAAGACCTCGGCGAGCTGCTCGGGGACGGCGTTGAAGTCCGGGATGAGGAGCTCGACGCCGGTGCGCCCGGCCGCGCGGGCGGCGGTCATCGCGTGCACCTGGCGCACGGTCTCGGCGTACAGCCAGGAGCCGCCGTCCGCCAGGTCGTCACGGGCGACGCCGGTGATGGTGGCGTAGTTCAGGTCCATCGTGACGATGGACTCGGCGACCCGGCGCGGCTCGTCCCGGTCGAACTCGGCGGGCTTGCCGGTGTCGATCTGGCAGAAGTCGCAGCGGCGGGTGCACTGGTCGCCGCCGATCAGGAAGGTCGCCTCGCGGTCCTCCCAGCACTCGAAGATGTTGGGACAGCCGGCCTCCTGGCAGACCGTGTGCAGCCCCTCCTTCTTCACCAGGGACTGCAGGGCGTTGTACTCCGGCCCCATCTTCGCCCTGGTCTTGATCCACTCGGGCTTCCGCTCGATGGGGGTCTCGCTGTTGCGGACCTCCAGCCGGAGGAGCTTCCTGCCGTCGGGTGCGACAGCGGACACGTGCGACTCCTAGAACTAGACGGGGTACCCCTCAGGGTACGCCTGCACTTCAACGGCCTGCGCCCGGCCCCGGGCTTGCCTTCGAAAGGCAACGCTCGGCGCGCCGCGCCGATTCCGCTACCGGACGGCGGCCACCGGCTCGGGCAGTTCGGCGAACACCTCGGCCAGCTTCCGCTCGACCACCGCCACCGCGTCCCCCACCGGGAACGGCCGGGCCAGCTCGCCGCTGAGCGAGGCCACCCCGGCGTCCCGGATCCCGCACGGGACGATCTTGTCGAAGTACGTCATGTCCGGGTCGCAGTTCAGCGCGAAACCGTGCATGGTCACGCCGCGGGCCACCCGCACGCCGATCGCCGCGAGCTTGCGGTCGTCGCCGCGCTGGCCCGCGTTGGACGGCGCGTACTCGGGGCCGGCCAGCCGCGGGTCGATGCCCAGCGGCAGGCCCATCCGCAGGGTCAGCTTGCCGATCTCCACCACCTGGGAGGGGTCGACCACCGCGCCGGGGATCTCGGCGCCCAGCTTCCACACCCCGCTGCGGCCCTCGATCCGGGTGGTCCCCACGCCGAACTCGGCGCAGGCCCGGATCAGCGCCTCCTCCAGCCGCCGCACGTACGCCACCACGTCGATCGGGTCCGGCAGCTTCACGATCGGGTAGCCGACCAGCTGGCCCGGGCCGTGCCAGGTGATCTCGCCGCCCCGGTTGACCTCCACCACCGGGGTGCCGTCCAGCGGCAGGTCCTCCGGGTTGGTGCGCTTGCCCATCGTGTACACCGGGTCGTGCTCCAGCAGCAGCACGGTGTCCGGGATCTCGTCCGCGACCCGCAGCGCGTGCAGCCGCTGCTGCTCCGCCCACGCCTCCTGGTAGGGGACGGTCCGCTCGCCGATCCCCATCCGCACGAACCGCACGTTCTCGCTCACCACAGCACTCCCAGCCGGCCGATCAGCCCAACCTCGCCACTGTACGCCGACCGGCCGGAGCACCCGGAACCCCGGCTCAGCCTCCCGCCAACAGCAGGAGCCGCAGGGCCAGTTGGAGCTCCAGCGCACGCTCCGGCTGGTTCCAGTCGCGGCCCAGCAGCACCTCCACCCGGTCCAGCCGCTGCACCACCGTGTTCACGTGCACGTGCAGCAGGTCCTTGGCCCGGGTCAGGCCGCCGCCGCAGTCGAAGTAGGCGCGCAGGGTGCGCACCAGCTCGGTGCCGCGCTTGGCGTCGTAGTCCAGCAGCGGGCCCAGGGTGGCCCGGACGAACCCGTCCACGTCGTGGCCGTCGCCCAGCAGCACCCCCAGGAACCCCAGGTCGGCCGCGCACGCCCCGTCCCCGGCCCGGCCCAGCACCCGCAGCGCCCGGACGCAGCGCACCCCCTCCGCGTACCCGGCGGCCAGCGCGACCGGGCCGGCGGCGGGCCGCCCGGCGCCGACCGTGACGGGCGAACCCGCCAGCCGGGCCAGCCGCTCCGCCGCCGCCCCGGCCACCGCGCCGTCCCCGCCGCCCTCGTGCGGGACGAGCAGCACCACGCCCTCGCCGAACTCGGCGCTGATCCCGCGCGAACCGAACAGGTAGCGGGCCGCCGCACCGGCCAGCCGGCCCCGGGCCGCGGCCTCCTCGGCGACCGCGACCAGCGCCAGGTGCGGCCGGTTCAGGTCGACGCCCAGCCGGCGGCCGCGCGCGGTCAGCCCGGCCGGGTCGCGGTCGGGCGCGGTGAGCAGGTCGGCCAGCAGCTCGCCGCGGACCCGGTTCTCGGTCTCGGCGACCGAGCGGCGCAGCAGGAGCAGCAGCGCCGTGACGACGCCCGCCCGCTCGAACACCCGCCGGTCGGCGTCGTCCAGCTCGGGCCGCCCGTGCAGCACCAGCGCGCCCAGCAGTTCCTGCCCGGCCAGCACCGCGCACACCCACTCCCCGCCGTGCCGCACCGCGCGGCCCTCGGCGCGGGCGGTGGCGACCGCCCCGGCCAGGCCGTCCGGGGCGGCCCCGGGGCCGGTCAGCGGGGCGCCCTCGGCGTCGTGCACGGAGGCCCCGCCGCCCAGCAGCGCGGCCACCTCGGCGGCCACGTCCGCCACCTCCGCGCCGCGCAGCACCAGGTCGGTGAGCCGGTCGTGGGCCTGCTCGGCGCGCTGGACGGCGGCCGCGTGGGCCCGGATCACGGCGTTGGCGCCGGCCAGCTCGGCCAGCGCGGCCCGGGTGTCGGCCAGCGACTTGGCGGTGTCCAGGGCGATCGCGGCGTGCGCGGCCAGCGTGCACAGCAGCGCGACCTCGTCGGGGGAGAAGGCCCGCGGCGTGCGGTCGGCCGCGAACAGCACGCCGATCACGCTGCCGCCCAGCAGCAGCGGCACCCCGATGATCGCCACCAGGCCCTCGTCCAGCACGCCCGCGTCGATCTGCCCGGTGTGCCGGAACCGCTCGTCCACCCGGTAGTCGTGGGTCGCGTAGGGGCGGGCGGTCTGCGCGACCAGGCCGCCCAGGCCGTCGCCCAGGCTGAGCCGCAGGGTCTGGAAGATCGGCGAGACCGAGCCGTCGGTGACCCGCATGTACGTGTCCCCGGCCCGCTCGTCCGGCAGGGTCAGGTACGCGGTGTCGGTGCCCAGCAGCATCCGGGCCCGCCGGACGATGGCCCGCAGCACCGCGTCCAGGTCCCGGGAGGCGGCCAGGTCGCCCGCGGTGTCGAACAGGGCGGTCAGCTCGGCCTCGCGCCGGCGGTGCTGGCGCATCGTCCGGTGCACCCGCAGCGCCTGCCAGGTGGCGCCGTCGATCTCGGTCAGCACCCCGGCGGGCGCGCCCCGGCGGCGGGCTCCGGCGAGCACCTCGCCGAAGTCCTCGGTAGCGGCCCCGGTCGCCAGCAGGTCGAGGAGTCTGCGCAGCGCCGGCGCGGCGGTGGTGTCGCGGTCCATGCGGTCTTCCCTTGTCGCTCGTGCCCCCGTGGCCCCCGTGCCCCCGGCCCGCCGCTGGAGAACGGGCCGGGGCCGCGCCGCCGGGTGCCCGGTGGCGCGGCCCTGATCCTGCCGAAGTGCTCAGAGGCTAGCGGGCGCCTTCACGGAGTCCCCCCGAGCGTCCGCCCCGGTGTCCTCCAGGTCGGTGCCGCGGGTCTCCCGGCCGCACAGCACGGCCACCACGGTGATCACCGCGGCGATCGCCACGTACACCGCGATCGGGGTGGCGCTGCCGTAGTCCTTCAGCAGCGCGGTGGCGATCAGCGGGGCGGGCGCGCCGGCCGCCACCGAGGAGAACTGGGCGCCGATCGAGGCCCCCGAGTAGCGGGTGCGGGTGGCGAACAGCTCAGAGAAGAACGCCGCCTGCGGGGCGTACATCATGCTGTGGAAGAACAGGCCGACGGTGACGGCGACGGTCAGCTGGGCGAAGCTCCCGGTGTCGGCCATCCGGAAGAACACGAACGCCCAGGCGCCGACGCCGACCGCGCCGACCAGGTAGACCGGCTTGCGGCCGACCCGGTCGGAGAGCGCCCCGAAGGCCGGGATCAGCGCGAACTGCACCGCCGAGCCGATCAGCACGGCGTTCAGCGCGGTCTGCTTGGGCAGGTGGGTCTGGGTGACGGCGTACGCCAGCACGAAGGTGGTCAGCACGTAGTACGAGATGTTCTCCGCCATCCGGGCGCCCATCGCCACCAGCACGTCCCGCCAGTGGTCGCGCAGCACCGCCACCAGCGGCGGCCGCTCCGGTTCGGTGCGCTGCTCGGCGGCCGCCAGCGCGGCCTTGAACAGCGGCGACTCGTCCACCGCGAGCCGGATCCACAGGCCGACCATCACCAGCAGCGCGGAGAGCAGGAACGGCACCCGCCAGCCCCAGGACAGGAACGCCGCGTCGGACTGGACGGCCGTCATCAGCGAGAGCACGCCCGCCGCCAGCAGGTTGCCGGCCGGCGCGCCGCCCTGCGGCCAGGACGCCCAGAAGCCGCGCCGCCGGCGGTCGCCGTGCTCGGAGACCAGCAGCACCGCCCCGCCCCACTCGCCGCCCAGCGCGAAGCCCTGCACCAGCCGCAGGACGGTCAGCAGGACCGGAGCCGCCACGCCGACCTGGTCGTAGGTGGGCAGGCAGCCGATCAGCGTGGTCGCCCCGCCCATCAGCAGCAGGCTCAGCACCAGCAGCTTCTTGCGGCCGATCCGGTCGCCGAAGTGCCCGAACACCAGCGCGCCCAGCGGCCGGGCGGCGAACCCGATCGCGTAGGTCAGGAAGGACAGCAGGGTGCCGGTCAGCGGGTCGGCCTTCGGGAAGAACACGTGCCCGAAGACCAGCGCCGCCGCCGATCCGTACAGGAAGTAGTCGTACCACTCGATGGTCGTACCGATCAGCGAGGCGGCGACCACCCTGGGCAGGGAGGCGGGTCCCGGATCTTCAGGGGAGGAGGCGGGGGCGGGGACGGAGGGGGCAGCCATGGCGGGTTCCCTTGCAGGTGAGGGGGCGGGGGAAGGTCAGGAACTCAGTGCGCGGTCCAGCCGCCGTCCACCGGCAGGCTCGCCCCGGTGACGTACGAGGCACCCGGCGAGCACAGCCACACCGCCAGCTGCGCCACCTCCTCCGGCTCGATCAGCCGCTTCACGGCGGTGCGGTCGAGCATGATCCGCTCCACCACCTCGTCCTCGCGGATGCCGTGCGCCAGCGCCTGCGCGGCGATCTGCCGCTCCACCAGCGGGGTGCGCACGTACGCCGGGTTCACGCAGTTGCTGGTCACGCCGTACGGGGCGCCCTCCAGGGCGACCGTCTTGCTCAGGCCCTCCAGGGCGTGCTTGGCCGTCACGTACGCCGACTTGAAGGCGCTGGCCCGCAGGCCGTGCACCGAGGAGACGTTCACCACCCGGCCCCACCCGCGCCCGTACATGTGCGGCAGGGTGCGGCGCAGGATCCGGAACGGGGCCTCCACCATGACCCGCTGGATCAGCGTGAACCGCTCCACCGGGAACTCGTGCACCGGGGCGACGTGCTGCAGGCCCGCGTTGTTGACCACGATGTCCGCGTCGGCCGGCAGCGCCTCCACCGCGTCCGGGTCCGCCAGGTCCGCGACGTGCGCGGTGCCGCCGATCCGGGCCGCCAGCTCCTCGGCGGGGGCGGCCGCCAGGTCGACGACGTACACGTGCGCGCCCGCCGCGGCGAACGCCTCCGCGCAGGCCCGGCCGATGCCGGAGGCGGCCCCGGTGACCAGCGCGGTGCGGCCGAGCAGCGGGGGCCCGGGGGGCGGGGCGGAAGTGGTGTCCATGGCCGAGAACGGTAGGAATCCGCGCGCCCCGCAACGATGTGGGCGGACACCACAGCACGCGGCACTCCTGTGGTTCCCGACGCCATGCGCCCGGAGTGCGGGCAACGGCTCCCGAACTCAAACACGCGGTGCCCGGGCTTCCTCACAACGGGCGGGGCTGGTTCACCCGTTCGGAGGATGGGGGGCTCGAATCCACCCATAGCGTCCCAATGCTCGCTACATTCGCGCCGATTCCCGATCAGGGGGCGCCGTCCGGGCAGGAGGGGCCGGAACGGTGCCTGAGAGGTGTGGACTGCTATGCCCCAACGGCCAGTAATCGACAGCCCGGCGTACCGACCGCTCGACCCGCTCGACCCGTGCCCGACCGGAGCGGCCGAGACCCCTCCGCGCGCCCCCGAGCAGGCCGAACCACCGGCCCCCGCGGCCGGGCGCGCCCAGAACCCCCGACTCGCCGCGCTCATCGAGGAGTCCGGCTTCTCGCACGCGGGCCTCGCCCGCCGGGTCGACCAACTCGGCCTGGAGCACGGCCTCGACCTGCGCTACGACAAGACCTCGGTGACCCGCTGGCTGCGCGGCCAGCAACCCCGCGGCGCGACCCCGGCGCTGATCGCCGAGGTCTTCACCCGCCGCCTGGGCCGCCGGCTCACCGCCCAGGACGTCGGCCTGGACGCCTGCGCCCCGGTCTACGCCGGGCTGGAGTTCGCCGAGACCCCGCAGGAGGCCGTCGACATCGTCGCCTCCATGTGGCGCAAGGACAACGGCCCCTACGCCGAACTCCGCAAGATCGCCTTCACCCCCGCCGGGCTCGTCGTCCCCAGCCGCGACTGGCTGATCGGCCGCACCGACGAACGGGTCGCCCGCGACGGCACCACCCTCACCCCCGACGAACTGCGCTCCCCGCCGGGCGCCCGGGTCCCCCCGCAGGGCCCGCGCCGCCCCGCCGGGGCCGAACCCGCCGCCGAGCACCGGGAGACCAGGCCCCCGGTCCGGGTCGGCCGCGGCGACATCGCCGCGATCCGCGCCGTCGGCGACCTGTTCCGCGCCCTCGACCACGCCTACGGCGGCGGCCACGCCCGGCAGGCCCTGGTCCGCTACCTGGAGAGCGAGGCCGAGCCGATGCTCCGCGGCCGGTACGGCGAACAGATCGGCCGCGCCCTGTTCGGAGCCGTCTCCGACCTCACCCGGCTGGCCGGCTGGACCTCCTTCGACATCGCCGCGCACGGCCTCGCCCAGCGCTACTTCGTCCAGGCCCTGCGGCTCTCCCAGGCCGCGGGCGACCGCGTCCTGGGCGGCTTCGTCCTCACCACCATGAGCCAGCAGGCCGTCCACCTCGGCCACGCCCGCGAGGCCATCCAGCTCGCCCGGGTCGCCCAGCAGGGCGTCGGCACCACCGCCGCCCCCGTCGTCCAGGCCCTGATGCACGCCGCCGAGGCCCGCGGCCACGCCCTGGCCGGCGACGTCCGGGCCTGCACCACCGCCCTGGTCCGCTGCGAACGGGCCCTGTCCACCGCCCGCAGCGCCGACGAAGTCCCGTCCTGGGCACGCTACTTCGACGACGCCCAACTGGCCGACGAGTTCGCCCACTGCTACCGCGACCTCCAGCAGTGGCGCCCCGCCGCCCAGCACGCCGAGAAGTCCCTGCGACTGCGGGCCCCCGCCTACGCCCGCAGCCGCATCCTGTGCCGCCTCGTCCTGGCCTCCGCCCGCCTGGGCATGGGCGACGTCGACGAGGCGTGCTCGATGGCCACCGACTCGCTCCGCGCGGCCGGCGAGATGCGCTCCGCCCGCACCGTCGAGTACCTCCGCGACTTCCACCGCCGCCTCAACCCCTACCGCACCACCCCCGCCGCCCGGGCCTTCGACGAGGCCACCCGCCAGGCGGGGGTGATCTGAGACAGGGATCCGGTCGGAACGGCGGGAGAGCACCACCAGGGGCCCGGGGAACGGCGGGTCCGTGCTGCTGACGGCCGGAGCCCATCGAAGGTCGGGGCTGCTGCGTGCAGCAACAGAACCGAAAGCCGATGCGCGCTCCGGCAGTGAACCGTCAGCAGACCCGGACTCGCCGTTCCCCGAACCCCTGTCGGTGCACCGCCTACGCCGCCGCCCGGTCCGCCTCCGGCTCGATCCGCACGCCGAGGTCGCGCAGGACGGCCTCCGCGGCCCGTCGGCCGGAGACCAGCGCGCCCTGCACCGTCCCGGTGTCCCGGTGGTCGCCGCACACGTACAGCCCGGCGAGCAGTCGCACCGAGCGGCGGAAGTGGTGCGGCGGGGGCATCGCGACCACCGCGTCGGGGACGTGCCGGACGGTCAGGAACTCCCAGGCGCCGGTGGCCGTCCCGTACAGCTCCGCCAGCCGCCGCCGGACGGCGCCCTCGTCCCCGGCCGGGCCGCCGGAGTCGAAGGAGCGGCGGCCCAGCACGGTGGTGGCGATCAGCGCGCGGCCGTCGGCGGCGTACGAGGGGTCGGCGTCGCTGAGCACCAGCGAGTGCGAGATCCCGGAGCGCTCGGCGTCCAGCAGCAGGACGGGCTCGCCCAGCGGGGAGCGCTCCGCCGCGTGGTAGTAGGTGGTGACGGGGTGGAAGCCGGGCTGCCGCAGGCCCGGCAGCAGGGCCGCCGCCGTCGCCGCGTCGGTGGCGACGACCACCGCGCCGGAGCGGATCCGGCCGTGCCCGGCGGTCTCCACGCCGTCCGTGCCGACCGAGGTGACCTCGACGCCCAGCCGCAGGGCGCCCTCCGGCAGCCGGGCGGCCAACTGCTCGGGGACGGCCCCGACCCCCGCCGCCGGGACGCACAGCCGGCCCCGGGCGTACGCGCGCAGCACCAGGTCGGCGACCCGGCTGGAGGTGCCGAGCGCGGGGTCGGACAGCAGGGCGCCGAGCAGCGGGCGCAGGAAGCCGTCGACGGTGCGGGCCGGCAGGCCGCGGTCGGCCAGGGCGCGGGCGGCGGTGGTCTCGGGGCGGGCCAGCAGCCGCTCGGCGGGCGTCGCGGCCAGCCGGGCAAGGGTGGCGGCCAGCCGGGCCTTGTCCAGCGGGGTGCCGAGCGGCCCGCGGGTGGCGGCCTGCCGGGCGGGGGTGAGCCGCGGGTCGCCGACCCGGTAGCCGCGGCCGCCGCTGTGCACCAGGACGCCGGGGGCGAGCGGGCGCAGCTCCAAGCGGTCGAGGTCGAGTCGGCGCCCCAGCTCGGGGTGGGCGGTGTTGAGCAGGTGGCCGCCGTGGTCGAGCCGGAAGCCGTCGAGTTCGCGGGTGGCCATCCGGCCGCCGACGCGTTCGCCGGCCTCCAGGACCTGGACGTCCAGGCCCTGGGCGGCGAGCAGGGTCGCGGTGGTGAGTCCGGCGACGCCGGCGCCGACGACGATCGCGTCGGGGTCGCCGGACGGGCCGCGCTGGGCGCGGCCGGTGAAGTCCTGTGCGGGCACGAGTGGGTGCTCCCTCCCTGGCGGAGCCCTCCGCGGCCGCCGCGCACGGCAGCGCCCGCGAGCGGGTGTGCGCCGGGGCGGCCAGCGGGGGTCGGACGTGGTCCGCACTGGTGATGCCCCGTCATCCGCCGGTCCAGACAGCCGGACGGCACCGAATCGGGTCACCGCACCCGCGCGGCCACCCAGCGGGACCGGCCGGTCACCCACGGTGCGTCAAACGGGGCGTGCGGGGCGGGAACGGGCGCGCACCGTCACCGTCCGCACCCTGCGCGCCGCCCGGTTGCACCCGTGCGCCCCCCGCTGACGCCACGTCAACCCCCGCCCGGCGGCCCGGCCGCCGACAGCCGCCCCGCCGCGGCCCGAGCGCCGCCGACGCGGACCCGCTACCGCAGCCCGAGCGCCGCCGCGACGATCGCCTTCGCGTCGGGGTCGCGGAACGCGAAGCCCGCGTCCAGCAGCGCCCCGGGCACCACCCGGTGACTGCCCACCACCTCCACGGCCATCTCCCCGAGCACGGTGCGCAGCGCCCACTCCGGCACCGCGAACACCGCCGGGCGCCCGAGCTGCCGGGAGAGCTCCGCGGTCAGCTCGCGGTTGGTGACCGGCTCCGGCCCGGTCAGGTTGACCGGGCCGGACATCTCCCGGTGGTCGATCAGGAAGCGCAGCGCGGCGACCTCGTCGGCCAGCGAGATCAGCGCCCAGTACTGCCCGCCGTCGCCCAGCCGCCCGCCCAGCGCCAGCTTGAACAGCGGCAGCAGGCGCGCCCCGGCGCCGCCCCCGGGGTCGAGCACCAGCCCGGTGCGCGGGTGCACCACCCGGATCCCGGCGTCCGCGGCGGGCCGCGCGGCCCGCTCCCACTCCTGGCAGACGGTGGCCAGGAAGTCGCTCCCGGCGGGTGCGCCCTCGTCGACGACCTGGTCGCCGGTCTGCCCGTAGTAGCCGACCGCGGAGGCGCTCACCAGCACCTGCGGGGGCCGCTTCAGCCGGGCCAGCGCGGCGGCCAGCGTCTCGGTGCCCAGCACCCGGCTGTCCCGGATCTCCCGCCGGTAGGCGTCCGTCCAGCGCCGGTCGCCGACGCCCGCCCCGGCCAGGTGCACGACGGCGTCCACGCCCTCCAGCGCGGCCGCGTCGATCTGCATCAGCAGCGGGTTCCAGCCGACCCCGACCGTCCCGTCCGGCTGCGGTCCGGTGCGCGAGCGCCGCCGCACCAGCCGCAGTACCTCGTGCCCGTCCGTCAGCAGGGAGTCCACCAGCGCGGACCCGATCAACCCCGTGGAGCCTGTCACCGCGATTCGCATACCGGCCATCCTCCCAGTCCGCCGCCGCCCGCCCGGTCAGAAACCCCGTGGGGGCCGCGCCGGACGGCGTCTACGATGGCCCGCATGCCCTCCGACGACGTGATCATCCGCCCGGCGCGGGACGAGGACGAGCGCGCGATCCGCGCCGTCGACCACGCCACCTGGTCCCCGCTCGGCGAGGTCGCCCCGCGCGCGCCCGAGGACGCCCCGGTGTTCGACGGGGAGCACCTCCCCGGGCAGTACCTGCTGGCCGAACTCGACGGCCGGGTGGTCGGCTACGTCCGCCAGGCGGGGGAGATCCCGCTGCCCTCCAACGCGCACGTCCGGCAGATCCAGGGCCTCGGCGTGCTGCCGGAGGCCCGCGGCCGCCGGATCGGCGAGGCCCTGCTCGCCGCCGCCTGCGAGGCGGCCCGCGCCGACGGCGCCCGCCGGATGACCCTGCGGGTGCTCGCCCGCAACGCCCCGGCCCGGCGGCTGTACGAGCGGGCCGGCTTCGAGGTGCTCGGCGTGCTGCCCGGGCACTTCCTGCTGGAGGGCGACTACGTCGACGACGTCTGGATGGGCCGCGCGCTGGACTGACCCGTCGGCACCCGTCGGCACCCGTCGGTTCGTCAACCCACCGTCCCCGGTGCCCGATTCGTGACCGCCGGGCGGCTGGGGAGGGCGGCCCCGAGGCGGTACGGTAGCGGCCGTGAGCACCCCGACGCCGCCCGGCTGGTACCCCGTCCCCGGCACCGGGCAGGAACGCTGGTGGGACGGCACCGCCTGGACGGACTCCCACCGCCAGGCCGGCCTGGTCAACGACGCGGTCACCCAGACCTGGCAGGTCGCCCCCGGCCCCCCGCCGCCCCCGACGACCCTCCCGTTCCAGCCCCCGTTCCAGCCGGGCCCGCCCCCGGGCCGCTCCGGCCGGGGCCCGCTGATCGCCACCGTCTCGGTCGCCGTGCTGCTGCTGGCCGGCGTGGTCGGCGCCGTGGTGTGGGCCGTGCAGCCGGACGACCCGAAGAAGGCCGGGCCCGCGCCGACCATCACCGTCGGCGTCTCCACCCCGGCCGCCTCCACCCCGGCCGCCTCCGACCCGCCGCGCTCCCCGTCCCCGACCCCGGACGTCGACGACACCGACGACACCAGCGCGGACGACACCGACAGCAGCCCCGACCCGGCCCTGCAACTCGCCGACAAGGCCCACGGCTGGGGCGTCCCGCTGCCCGACGGCTGGACCGCCGAACCCGCCAACGAGCGGGCGACGGTGGTGGAGATCTTCGGTCAGTACGCCTGCGAGCAGTCCGAGTCCCTCTGCCTGCGCGGCCAGTTCGCGGTCGTCGCGGACAGCGTCGACGCCGCCGACGCCCAGGCCGCCGCCGAACAGGCCATGACCGACTTCGCCGCCGTCGCCTTCGGCACCCTGCGCACCCACCGGGAGGAGTCGGCCGGCACCCTCACCGTCGCGGGCAGCGAGGGCTGGGCGATCCGCTGGTACGTCGAGCCCGAGCAGGGCGCGGCCGGATTCGCCGTGGTCGCGGCCGTGCCGGACCCGGACGGCAGCGGCTACGTCATCCTGCGCGGTGGCGTGGACGACGACCCCAAGGCCCCGGACCCGGCCGTGCTGGACGACATCATCCAGGGCATCACCACCGCCTCCTGAGCCGCCCGAACTGCGCCCGGGCGGCGCGCCGCCCGGCCTCAGTCCCCGTACAGCTCCCACAGCCGCGGGTAGCGGGCGGCCATCACCGCCCCGTCCGCGAAGTCGAAGTACACCCCTTCGGCGGCCGGCGGCTGACGCACCCCCAGGTCCGGCAGCGGCAGCCCGGTCAGCCGCTCGTACGCCTCGTCGGCGGCGTAGCCGAGCTCCTCCCCGTCGCCGTCCTCCTCCTCGTCGAAGTCCGGCACCAGCTCGGCCAGCGCGTCCGGCTCGTGCACCGCGCCCTCGAACACCTCCCGGCCCTGGCCGATCAGCCAGCACCGGAAGTAGTCGAAGGCGTCCTCCGAGGCCCCGTCGAGCAGCAGGTACGCGGCGCCCCACAGCTCCACCGTGTACGCCCGCTGGAAGCGCGCCTCGAACTGCCGGGCGAAGTCCAGCACCTCGTCCGGGGTGAGCCGCAGCAGCCGCTCGACCAGCGCCTCGGCCTGCTCGTCCGGGTCGCCCGCGGCGGCCTCCCGGGCCCCGTCGACCAGTTGCCAGAATCCCGTCTCGTCCATCACCGCTCCAGCCTCCACGATCGCCGCCCCGCGCGCACCCGATCGGAGGGCCGATCGGGCCGGAACGCGCGGGAGCCCCGCACCGTCCGGGGACGGTGCGGGGCTCCCGACGGGGTGCCTACGGCAGCGGGTGCCTCACAGGCCGAGCTCGACCTCGAACTCGCCGGCCTCCAGGATCTCCTTGACCGCGACCAGGTAGCGGGCGGCGTCCGCGCCGTCCACCAGGCGGTGGTCGTAGGAGAGCGACAGGTAGGTCATGTCGCGGATGCCGATGGCGGTGCCGCCGTCGGACTCGATGACCACCGGGCGCTTCACGGTCGCGCCGATGCCCAGGATCGCGACCTGGTTCGGCGGGACGATGACGGTGTCGAACAGCGCACCGCGCGAACCGGTGTTGGAGATGGTGAAGGTCGCGCCGGACAGCTCGTCCGGGGTGATCTTGCTGTCGCGGACCTTCGAGGCCAGCTCCGCGGTCTTCTTCGAGATGCCCGCGATGTTGAGGTCGCCCGCACCCTTGATGACCGGGGTCATCAGGCCCTTCTCGGAGTCCACGGCGATGCCGATGTTCTCGGAGTCGAAGTAGGTGATAGTGCCCTCGGCCTCGTTGATCCGGGCGTTGATGACCGCGTGGGCCTTCAGCGCCTGGGCGGCGGCCTTCACGAAGAACGGCATCGGGGACAGCTTCACGCCCTCGCGGGCCAGGAAGGAGTCCTTCGCCTTCGCGCGCAGCGACATGATCCGGGTGACGTCCACCTCGACCACGCTGGTCAGCTGGGCCTGCTCGTGCAGGGCCTTCAGCATGTTGTCGCCGATGACCTTGCGCATCCGGGTCATCTTGACGGTCTGGCCGCGCAGCGCGGACGGCGCGGCGGCGGCCTTCGCCGGGGCGGCGGCAGCGGGAGCGGCGGCGGCCGGGGCCGGCGCGGCCTTGGCGGCCTCGGCGGCGGCGATCACGTCCTGCTTGCGGATGCGGCCGCCGACGCCGGTGCCGGCGACGGAGCCGAGCGCGACACCGTGCTCGGCGGCGAGCTTGCGCACCAGCGGGGTGACGTAGGCGTCACCGGAGTCCGCGGCCGGAGCGGCGGCGGCCGGGGCGGCCGGAGCGGCCACCGGAGCCGGAGCGGCCGGGGCCGGGGCGGCGACCGGAGCCGGCGCGGCGGCCACGGGGGCCGGAGCAGCCGGAGCGGCGGGGGCGGCCGGAGCCGGAGCAGCGGCCGGAGCCGGGGCCGGGGCGGCGGGGGCGGCCGGAGCCGGG
>NZ_JBSGET010000085.1:0-37034 GCF_053603035.1 Kitasatospora sp. NPDC004272
GGCCGGCACCCGCTCGGGTGCCGGCCCCTTCCGTTCCCCCGGGCTCACTGCCGTTGGCAGGGCCCGCCGCTGACGGGAGGTCAGCGGACGGGGCGTCAGTTCCAGTCGAAGCCGGCCGGGTCGGGACCGATCCGCTGCCCGGTGGCGAGGCCCGCGACGGCCGCCAGGTCCTCGGCGTCCAGCTCGAAGCCGGTGACGTCCAGGTTCTCCCGGATCCGGGCGGGGGTGACCGACTTCGGGATGGCGATCACGCCGGACTGCAGGTGCCAGCGCAGCACCACCTGGGCCGCCGTGCGGCCGTGCTTGGCGGCGACGGCCAGCAGGGCGGGCTCGGCCAGCAGGTCCTTGCCCTGGCCCAGCGGGCTCCACGCCTCGGTGGCGATGCCGTGCTCGGCGTGCAGGGCGCGCAGCTCCTCCTGCGGGAAGTACGGGTGCAGCTCGATCTGGTTGAGGACCGGCTTCACCTCGGCCTCCTTCAACAGCAGCTCCAGGTCCGGCACGCGGAAGTTGGAGACGCCGATCGCGCGCACCCGGCCCTCGGCGTGCAGCTGCTCGAAGGCGCGCCAGACGTTCACGAAGGCGTTGCCGTGCATCGGGCGCGGCCAGTGGATCAGGTACAGGTCCAGCACGTCCAGGCCGAGGCGGCCGAGCGACTCGTCGAAGGTGCGCAGCACCCGGTCGCGGCCCTGCTCGCCGGACCAGTCGACGGTGCCCGAGTTCCACAGCTTGGTGGTCACGAACAGCTCGTCGCGGGGCACGCCGGACTCGGCGATCGCCCGGCCGGTGCCCGTCTCGTTCTCGTAGATCTCGGCGGTGTCGACCGAGCGGTACCCGGCCTCCAGGGCGGTGCGCACGGCGGGGACGGCCTCCGCGTCCGGCACCTGCCAGACGCCGAAGCCGAGCTGCGGGATCCGCACGCCGTTGTTCAGCGCGATCGAGGGGATCGGGGGTACTGCGGGAGTGCTGCTCACTGGAAGGGGTGCCCTTCGGTTGTGCTTCTGCTTCCGGAGCGCTGGCAACGGCGGTGAACACCGGCTTATTCCCGCGCACCGGGAGTTCCCCGGAACGGATGAAAACGGGACGGGACGGCGGCCGGATCGGGCCGGTCCGCCGGAAAACCCGTTGCGTGCGTCACACGGCGGAGGCCAGGCTCGCCGCATGTGACGAGCCGACCACCCGCTCCGCCGCGCACCCCCGACGCGCCGGGCCCCACCGGGCCCGGCCGACGCGCCCGCCCGCGCCGGTGCCCCGCCCGCCGGGCCGTCCGGGCCCGTCCGTCCCGCCCTGCCCCGTCCCACCCCGCAACGGAGCGACCATGCCGCTCGTCCCCCTGCCGCTGCCCGACCCCGGCAGTCCCGACCTCAGCTCCCCGCGCGGCTTCCTGCGCTGGCTCGGCCGCGCCCAGCGCCGCGGCCGGCTGCTCGCCACGCTCTGGAGCACGCTGGAGCTCGGCTCGCTGGCCGCGCTGCCCGTCGCGATCGGCCGCGGCGTGCAGGCCGTCGTCGACCACGACACCCGCGCCCTGCTGGCGGCCGGGCTGCTCGCCCTGCTGCTGTCCGCCGTGCAGACCGCGATGACGGTGCTGCTGCACCGCCAGGTAGTGTGGAACTGGATCCAGGCCGCCTCCCAGATCCGCCAGCTGGTGGCCCGTCAGGCCTCCGCGCTCGGCGGCGGGTTGAGCCGGCGGATCGCCACCGGCGAGATCGTCGCCGTCTCCAGCGGCGACGTCGAGAAGATCGGCTGGTACGTCGAGCTCACCGCCCGGCTGTACGGCGCGGTGCTGGCCTGGCTCGGCGTCAGCACCGTGGTGCTCTGGCGCCAGCCCGGCCTCGGCCTGGCCGTGCTGCTCGGGGTGCCGGTGCTGGCCGCCGCGGTGTGGCCGCTGCTCGGGCCGTTCGAGCGGCGCTACGACGAACAGCGGGCGCTCGGCGGCAAGGCGTCCGAACTGGCCGCCGACACGGTGGCCGGGCTGCGGGTGCTGCGCGGCATCGGCGGCGAGGAGCTGTTCCTGAACCGGTACCGGGCCGCCTCCCAGCGGGTCCGCGCCGCCGCCGTCCGGGCCGCCCGCACCTGGGCGGTGATGCAGGCCCAGGAGGTGCTGCTGCCCGGCCTGTTCGTGGTCGGCGTCACCTGGTACGGCGCCCGGCTCGCCCTCGACGGGTCGATCGGCGTCGGCGAGCTGATCGCCGTCTACGGCGCCACCGCCTTCCTCGCCGCCCCGCTGCGGGTCATCGGCGAGGCCGCGCACGCCTGGAGCGTCGCCCGGGTCTCCGCCGGGCGCGCCGTGCGGGTCCTCTCGCTGACCAGGGACGGCGAACCGGCGGGCGGCGCGGAGCCGGCCCGGGAGGCCGGGGCGGAGCTGCTGCGCCGGGCCGACCGCTCCGACCTGCACGACCCGGTCAGCGGGCTGACCGCCCGGGCCGGTCGGCTGACCGCCGTGGTCTGCGGCGACCCGGACGCGGCGGGCGAGCTGGCGGCCCGGCTCGGCGGGCGGCCGGTGCTCGCCGAGGGGCGGCGGGCCGACCCCTCGGTCCGGCTCGGCGGCGTCGAACTGGACGGCCTGCCGCTGGCCGCCGCCCGGGCCGCGGTGCTGGTCCACGACAAGGATCCGGTGCTGCTCTCCGGCACCCTGGCCGAGCTGTTCGACGTCCCCCGCTCCGGCCGGGTCGAACCCGCCGAGGCGCTGGCCGCCGCCCGCGCGCAGGACGCGCTGGAGGCGCTCGTCGACGGCTCTCCCGAGTGCGCGGGGGACCCGATGGCGGCCCGGATCACCGAACGCGGCCGCTCGCTCTCCGGCGGCCAGCGCCAGCGCCTCGCCCTGGCCCGCTCGCTGGTGGCCGACCCGCCGGTGCTGGTACTGGACGAACCGACCAGCGCGGTCGACGCCCACACCGAGTCCCGGATCGCCGCCGGCCTGCGCGAACTGCGCTCCGGGCGCACCACGGTGGTCTTCGCCACCAGCCCGCTGCTGCTCGACCGGGCGGACACCGTCCTGCTGCTCCAGCACGGCCGGGTCGCCGCCACCGGCACCCACCGCGAGCTGATGGCCGGCGAGCCGCGCTACCGGGCCGTCGTCACCCGGGAGGAGAACCCGGCCGGGGCGCCGGAACCAGCGGATCAGGCGGAACCGGCCGGGGCCGCCGCGGCTCCCGCCGGGCCCGGAGCGGCCGGGGGCGCGCCGTGACCGGGCCGCCGCACCGGCGCACGAGCCGGCGGCCCGACCGCACCAGCAGGCGTCCGCACGTCCACCGGAACCGAAGGAGCACGCCGTGAAGCCCCCGAAGATGCACGAGCAGGGGCCGGTCACCACCCTGCCGGTCGGCTCCGCCGCCGCGGTGCGGGCGTACGGGCGGATGCTGCTGCGGCGGCACCGCGGCGGCCTGGCGGGGGTGGTGGCCCTGCACGGGACGGCGACGGTGGCGGGGCTGGTCGGGCCCGCGGTGCTCGGCTCGCTGGTGGAGTCACTGGCCACCGGCGGCGGCGGGCGGGTCACCGCCGCGATCGGGTGGTACCTGGCCGCGCTGGTGGTCCAGTCGGCGTTCACCGGGCTGTCGCTGCTGCGCGGCAGCGTGCTCGGCGAGGAGGTGCTGGCCGACCTGCGGGAGGACTTCCTGGTCCGCTCGGTGGCGCTGCCGCTCGGCGTGCTGGAGCGGGCCGGCACCGGCGACCTGGTCTCCCGGGGCACCACCGACATCGACCGGCTGGCCCGCTCGGTGCGCGACGCGGTCCCCGAACTGGTGGTCGCCCTGGTCTCGGTGGCCCTGGTGCTCGGCGCCCTGCTGGTCACCTCCCCGCTGCTGGCCGCCACCGCCCTGCTCGGCCTGCCCCTGCTCCTCCTCACCTCCCGTTGGTACTTCCGGCGGGCCCCGCAGTCCTACCGCAACGAGTCGGCCGGGTACGCGGCGGTCAACACCGTGCTCGCCGAGACGGTCGACGCGGGGCGGACGGTCGAGGCGCTGCGGCTCGGCGACCGCCGGGTCGAACAGACGGACCGGAAGATCGAGAGCTGGATCGAATGGGAGCGCTACACCCTCTGGCTGCGCAGCGTCTGGTTCCCCACCGTGGACGGCACCTACGCGCTGGCCGTGCTCGGCACCCTGGTGCTGGGCGGCCTGTTCGCCCTGCACGGCCTGATCAGCCCGGGCCGGCTGACCACCGGCGTGCTGTACGCCCAGGCCCTGGTGCACCCGGTCTCCCGGCTGCTGCGCTGGTACGACGAACTGCAGATCGGGCAGACCTCGCTGGCCCGGCTGGTCGGCGTCCGCGAGGTCGCCGACCCGGAGACCGACGAGGCGCTGCGCCCGGACGGCCGCCGGGTCGAGGCCCGGCAGGTCAGCTTCGGCTACCGCGAGGGGACGGACGTGCTGCGCGACATCACGCTGGACGTCGAACCGGGCAGCCGGGTCGCCCTGGTCGGGCCGTCGGGGGCGGGCAAGTCGACGCTGGGCCGGCTGCTCGCGGGCATCTACGCGCCGGGCCGCGGCCGGGTCACGCTCGGCGGGGCGCAGCTGTCGCGGATGCCCGCCGAGCGGGTGCGCACCGAGGTCGCGCTGGTCAACCAGGAGCACCACGTGTTCGTCGGCACCCTGCGGGACAACCTGCACCTGGCCCGGGCGGACGCCGACGACACCGAGCTGCGGACCGCGCTCGCCGCGGTCGACGCCACGGAGTGGGTGGACGCGCTGCCCGACGGGCTGGACACCGAGGTCGGCTCCGGCGGCACCGCGCTGACGCCCGCCCAGGCCCAGCAACTCGCGCTGGCCCGGCTGGTGCTGGCCGACCCGCACACCCTGGTGCTGGACGAGGCCACCTCGCTGCTCGACCCGCGGGCGGCCCGGCACCTGGAGCGCTCGCTGTCCCGGGTGCTGGCCGGCCGCACGGTGGTGGCGATCGCCCACCGGCTGCACACCGCGCACGACGCCGACGTGATCGCGGTGGTCGAGCAGGGCCGGATCACCGAGTACGGGTCGCACCCGGAGCTGGTGGCGTCCGGCGGGCCCTACGCGGCGCTCTGGCGCTCCTGGCGGGACGAGCGGTAGCCGGCCGGGGGCGCGCGGGTGGCGCCCCCGGCCGGCTACCGGCGGCGCCGGGCGGGTCGGATCAGGGCAGCTTGAAGGTGCCGACGATGCTGGTGGCGCCGAGGACGTGGGGCTGGATGGCGGTGGTGACCTCTTCGTAGGTCAGCCCGGCGGACGGGAGGGTGGGGGTGGAGAGCGCGTAGAGGGTGAAGACGTAGTGGTGGGGCTGGCCGGTGGCGGGCGGGCAGGGGCCGCCCCAGCCGACCACCGGCATGCCGTTGGTGTCGAAGCTGTTGGCGCCCTGGGTGTACTGGAGCTTGCCGTGGCCGTCGATCCGGCGGGCGTCGCCGGGGATGTCGTAGAGCACCCAGTGGTGCCAGCCGCCGGCCAGCGGGGCGTCCGGATCGTTCACCAGCAGGGCGTAGCCGAGCGTCCCGGCGGGGGCGTTGCGCCAGTCCAGCCGGGGGGCGAGGTTCTTGCCCTGGCAGGGGGCGCCCTCGGCGCCCGGTCCGCCGAACTCGGTCCACTGCGGCAGTTTGCCGCCGTCGTGAAAGTCCGGGCTGGTGAGGGTGAAGGGGGTGAGGCGGGCGGCACCCGCGGTGGCGGTCGGGGCCGCGGCGGCGACGAGCGTGCAGCTGACGGCCAGGGCGGCGGCGAGGGCGGCCGCGCGGCGTCCGGGTCGGCGGTAGGTGGTCAATTGGTCCCCCCCGGGGAAGTGAGTTGACTGTCCGTCACGGTGACGGCGGTGCCAGCCAATCGGTGTTCCGGGAGGGGGTCAAGGGGGCGGGTGGGGCAGGGGCTGCTTCCGGCCGGTGACGGCGGGGCCGCTCTCGGCGCGGCCCGTGCGGCCCGTGCGGTCCGTCCGGCCCGCGCGTCGGCCCGTGCGTCGGCCCGGGCGGCGGCTCGTGACGCGGACGGGTGAATGGGCGGCGACGGCGGGGTGGCGCGGCGGCCGGCGGGTCGGGGCCGGGCGCAGACTGCGGGGGTGACCAAGACATCAGGTGGTTCTCCGTCAGGTACCCAGCGCAACGAGATCGCGGGGATCCCGACCCGGTACATCGGGATCGGCGTCATCGTGGTGCTGGCGGTCTGGTTCCTGTTCGCCAACCTGGAGAAGGTGAAGATCCAGTTCTGGGTGTTCACCGTCACCTGCCCGCTCTGGATCGCGCTGCTGGCGACGCTGCTCGCCGGGACGGCGCTGGGCTGGCTGCTGAAGGGACGGCGCAGCAGGTGACGGCGCCGGGGGAGCACAGGGGGGAGAGCGCGGGGGCGGGGCCGGCCGGCGGGGCCGGGGAGCCGCTGATCGAACTGCGCAGGGTGAACAAGCACTTCGGCCAGTTGCACGTGCTGCAGGACATCGACCTGACGGTGGGCCGGGGCGAGGTCGTGGTGGTGATCGGCCCGTCCGGATCGGGCAAGTCCACGCTGTGCCGGGCGATCAACCGGCTGGAGACGGTGGAGAGCGGCACCATCCTGATCGAGGGGCAGCCGCTGCCCGCCGAGGGCAAGGGGCTGGCGAAGCTGCGCGCCGAGGTGGGGATGGTGTTCCAGTCCTTCAACCTGTTCGCGCACAAGACCGTGCTGCAGAACGTGACGCTCGCGCAGGTCAAGGTGCGCAAGCGGGGGAAGGCCGAGGCCGAGGCCAAGGGCCGCCGCCTGCTGGAGCGGGTCGGGCTGGCGGCGCACGCGGACAAGTACCCGGCGCAACTGTCCGGCGGCCAGCAGCAGCGGGTGGCGATCGCCCGGGCGCTGGCGATGGACCCGAAGGCGCTGCTGTTCGACGAGCCGACCTCGGCGCTCGACCCCGAGATGATCAACGAGGTGCTGGAGGTCATGCGCGCGCTGGCCGCCGAGGGGATGACCATGGTGGTGGTCACCCACGAGATGGGCTTCGCCCGGTCGGCCGCCAACCGCGTGGTGTTCATGGCCGACGGGCGGATCGTCGAGGACCGCGTCCCCGAGGAGTTCTTCGCGGACCCGCGCAGCGAGCGCGCCCGGGACTTCCTCTCCAAGATCCTGAAGCACTGATGGGGCCGGGGACGATGGGACGCGTCGGGGCACTGGTGCTCGTGCTGCTGCTCGGGGCGGCGGCGGCTTGCGGCAAGGAGGGCACCCCGCCGCCGAAGGGCCCGCAGGCGGGCGCGCTGCCGAGCTACCAGGTGCGCACCGGCGACCCCGTCACCGGCTCGCCGACCCTGGACGCGGCCCGCTCGCGCGGTCACCTGGTGGTCGGCGTCAAGGAGGACCAGCCGTACCTGGGGCAGAAGAACCCGGCCACCGGCGAGTACTCCGGCTTCGACATCGAGATCGCCAAGATGGTCAGCGCCGACCTGGGCTTCGGACCCGGGCAGATCGAGTTCCGCACCATCGCCTCCGCCAACCGCGAGACGGCGCTGCAGAACGGGCAGGTCGACTTCTACGTGGGCACCTACACCATCAACGACAACCGCAAGAAGCTGGTCGGCTTCGCCGGGCCGTACTTCATCGCCGGGCAGGGCCTGCTGGTCCGCAAGGACGAGACGAAGATCAACGGTCCGCAGGACCTGGCCGGGCGGAAGGTCTGCTCGGCCGCCGGGTCGACCCCGTACCAGCGGATCCAGCAGGACTACCCGCAGGCCAAGCTGATCGGTTACGACACCTACTCGGCCTGCGTGGACAACCTGATCACCGGTCAGGTCGACGCGGTGACCACCGACAACGCGATCCTGCAGGGCTATGCGGCAAAGGTGCCGGACGAACTGAGGATCGCGGGGAAGCCGTTCTCCCAGGAGCCGTACGGCATCGGAGCGCCGAGGAGCGACACCGTGCTGCGGCTGGCGCTGGACGACGCGCTGCAGCGGCACGAGGAGAACGGCAACTGGAAGCAGGCGTACGAGGCGACCCTCGGCCTGTCCGGGGTGCCCGCGCCCGAGCCGCCGGCGATCGACCGCTACCAGTAGGAAGGAGGAGGACGGGGTGGACGTCCTGACCGACAACTGGTCCACGTACTGGCACGGGTTCCTCGGCACGCTGTGGCTGACCCTGGTCAGCGCGGTACTGGCGCTGGTGCTCGGGGCGCTGGTGGCGGGGTTCCGGGTGTCGCCGGTGAAGCCGCTGCGGGTGTTCGGCACCGGGTGGGTGACGGTGCTGCGCAACACGCCGCTGACGCTGCTGTTCTTCATCGTGGTACTGGGGCTGCCCCGGTTCGACATCACGCTGCCGTTCTTCACCTTCGCGGTGCTGGCACTGGGCTGCTACACCTCGGCGTTCGTCTGCGAGACGCTGCGCTCCGGGGTGAACACGGTGCCCGCCGGGCAGGGCGAGGCGGCCCGCAGCCTGGGCCTGACGTTCACCCAGACGCTGGGCCTGGTGGTCCTGCCGCAGGCGTACCGGGCGGTGGTCGCCCCGCTGGGCAGCGTGATGATCGCGCTGGCGAAGAACACCGCGATCGCCGGGTCGTTCAGCGTGGTCGAACTGCTCGGCAGCTACCGGACCATCAACGAGCTGGGCTACGGCATCGTCTGGACCTTCGTCTGGATCGCGCTCGGCTACCTGATCCTGACGCTGGCGATCAGCGCCCTGTTCAACGTGCTGGAGCGACGGGTGGCGGTGTCCCGATGACGGAGGTGTTCCGATGACGGTGGAGTCCTCCGCGCTGTACGACGTGCCGGGCCCGAAGGCGCTGGCCCGGCACCGGCTGTACGGGTGGCTGGCGCTGCTGGTGATCGCCGCCGTGCTCGGCTGGGTGGTCTACATGCTGTTCCACACCCAGCAGTTCACGTACCAGAAGTGGATGCCCTTCGAGTACAAGGGCGTCCAGGAGCTGCTGCTGCGCGGCCTGGGCAACACCCTGAAGGCGTTCGGCTGGACGGCGCTGTTCGCGCTGCCCTTCGGCGCGCTGTTCGCCGCCGGGCGGCTCTCCGACCACCGGGCGGTGCGCTGGGCGTCCACCGTGGTGGTGGAGTTCTTCCGGGCGATGCCGCTGCTGGTGATGATCTTCTTCATCTTCGTCGCCCTCAAGGCCCCGCCGATGTGGGCGCTGGTGGCCGGGCTGACGCTGTACAACGGCTCGGTGCTGGCCGAGGTGTTCCGGGCCGGGGTGCTGGCGGTGCCCAAGGGGCAGCGGGAGGCGGCGTACGCGCTGGGGCTGCGCAAGACCCAGGTGATGGCGTACGTGCTGGTGCCGCAGGCGAACCGGGCGATGCTGCCGACCATCGTCAGCCAGCTGGTGGTGGCGCTCAAGGACACCTCGCTCGGGTTCCTGATCACCTACGAGGAGTTCCTGCACGCCGGGAAGCTGATCGCCACCAACCTCGACTACGACCTGCCGTTCATCCCGGTGGTGATGGTGATCGCCCCGGTCTACATCGGCATGTGCCTGCTGCTCTCCTGGTTCGCCAAGTGGCTGGAGCGGCGCGGGCGGCGCAGCCCGAAGGCGAAGGGCGGCGCGCCGGTCGCCCCGGCGGGGCTGACGCCCGATCCGCAGGGGTAGCGGACGGTGACGGGGCGGGTCGGTTAGGGTCAGTGGGTCGACGATCGATGCCGGTCCCCGAGGAGTCGCCGCATGTCCGTGCCGCCCGTGGAGTCCGCAGGGGCCGTGCTGCCCAGTCGCCGGGATCCGGCCGAGCCCGAGGTGCTCGACCGGCGGGAGAGCGCGGGCGGCGAGGTGGTGCTGCGGCGGCGCGGCGGGCACTGCGAGGTGATCGTGAACGGCTGCTTCCTGATGGACACCGTCGACGGCCGCTCCGAGCGGCTGCTGGTGGCGGCCGCGCTGGACGGGCTCGCGGCGGTGGCGCGGCCCAGCGTGCTGATCGGCGGGCTGGGCGTCGGCTTCTCGCTGGCGCACGCCGCCGCCGAGCCGCGCTGGTCGCGGATCGCGGTGGTCGAGCGGGAGGCGGCGATCATCGACTGGCACCGCACCGGCCCGCTGGGCGCGTTCTCCGCCGGGGCGCTGGACGACCCCCGGGTGGAGGTGCTGCACGCCGACCTGGTGGCGTACCTGGCGGGGGCGGGGGAGCGCTACGACGCGCTCTGCCTCGACATCGACAACGGGCCGGACTGGACGGTCGGCGCCGAGAACGACCGGCTGTACGGCCCGGCCGGGCTGGCGAGCGCCGCCGCCCGGCTCAACTCCGGTGGCGTGCTGGCGGTGTGGGGGGCGCAGCCGTCCACCGCCTTCGAACTGGCGCTGCGGGAGGCCGGGTTCACCGGTGTCCGGACCGAGGAGATCCCGGTCGAGCGCGGCGTGCCGGATGTCGTCCACCTGGCACGCCGCGCCTGAACTACCCCGTCACTTCAGGCCGTTGGCGAGCGCTGTCATCAACTCGCCGTTGGCGGTGTCCCCGTCGAAGGACCAGATCATCGCTCCGGCGAGGCCCTGCTCCTTGATCCAGCCGGCCTTCCGGGTGATCTCGGTCGGGTCGTCGTAGGTGTAGAGCACGGTGCCGTTGTAGAGGTACGCGTGGCCGGCCACCGGGTCCCGGTAGAGGGTGTAGCCGCCGCCGGCCAGCTTCTCCTTGAGCTTGTAGTAGTCCTCGAAGCCGTTCTCGTAGCTGCCCGGCGCGGGGCCGGTCGCGGTCTGGAACAGGCCGTTGGTGGTGCCGCGCGGCACGCCCGTCCAGCCGCGGCCGTAGAACGGGACGCCAAGGGTCAGCTTGGACTTCGGGGCGCCGCCGTTGACGTACGCGTTGACGGCGATCTCCGAGCTGAACCGCCGGTCCGGGGCGGACGGGTCGCCGGCGGCGACCTTCAGCGCGGACTGCTGGTTGGTGGTCGTCTCCCAGGCGCCGTGGTAGTCGTAGCCCTGGACGGTGGCGAAGTCGAACGCCCCGAACAGGCCCGGGATGTCGATGCCCGCGGAGATCTTCGCCGGGTCGGCGGGCAGGAAGGCGCTGAGCGTGTAGTGCTTGCCGGTGGTGGCGCCGAGGGCGTCCAGCTGGCGGCGGAACTCCTGGGCCAGCAGGGTGTAGTTGGCCTTGTCGGCCGGGCGGATCACGTTGCCGAGGTGGCCCTCCGAGTTCGGCCACTCCCAGTCCAGGTCGATGCCGTCGAAGATGCCCGCCGCCGAACCGGCGCCGCCGCGGCCGTCGATCACCGGCAGGTTGCCCTTGATGTACAGGTCGATGCAGGAGGAGACCAGCGCCTTGCGGGAGGCGTCGGTGGCCGCCGCGTCGGAGAACCACTTGCTGTAGGACCAACCGCCCAGCGAGATCTGCACCTTGAGGTTCGGGTACTTGGCCTTGAGCTGCTTGAGCTGGTTGAAGTTGCCGGCCAGCTTCTGGTCCCAGGTGTCGGTCGTCCCGGCCACCGAGGTGCCCGCGTCCCAGCCGCGCCCGAAGTCCGCCCAGGCGTCGCCCGCACCGTCACCCGCGTTCGGGTCGGAGTCGTTGCCCGCCGCCTTGTTGGTGAGGAAGCACTGCTTGGTGGAGGGGTGGATGTTGGCGAACGCGTAGTTCAGGTAGTCCAGCTTCGCGGCGCTGCCCGAGGTGTCCAGCTTCTTCACGCTGTAGCCGCGGGCGTACACCGACCACTGGGTGAAGTAGCCGATGGTCAGGCCGGTCTGCGGGTTGACCTTGCCGGTCCGCAGGGTCACCGGGTTGGACGCCGGGGAGGTGTTGCCCGCCGCGTCCCGGGCCTTCACGGTGAAGGTGTACGGGGTGTCGGGGGACAGGCCGGAGACCGTCGCCGCGGTGGTGGGGGCGGCGACCGTCAGGGCCAGCGCCCCGCCGTCGTACACGTCGTACGCCGTCACCTCGACGTTGTCGGTCGACGGGCCCCAGGCCAGGCCGAGGGTGCTCGCGCCCGCCGAGGTGCCCACCGGGGTGCCCGGGGCGGTTGGGGCCGCGGTGTCCGGCGGCGGCGGGGCGATGGTGACGCCGACCGGGGCGGAGGCCGCCGAGCGGTTGGCCGAGGTGTCGAACGCGACCACGGTGAAGGCGTGCCGGCCGTCCGCCAGGCCGGTGAGCGTCACCGCCGTGCCGTCGCCCGTCACCGTGGACACCTTGGTGGCGCCCTCGTACACGTCGTACCCGGCGACCTTCACGTTGTCGGTGGACGCCGTCCAGGACACCGTCGCCCGGCCCGCGCCGGACTGCGTCGCGGTGAGGTTCGTCGGCACGGACGGCGCCTGGTCGTCCCCGCCGCTGCCGTCGCACGGCTTGCCGTTCAGCTTGCAGTTCTTCGGTTCCGCGAATGGGCCCGAATAGGCCACGTTGAAACCGAAGTCGTACGAGGCGCCGGGCGCGATCTGCGGCTGCCAGCCCGGGTTCTTCACGGTGACGTGGGAGGCCGCGGCGGTGTACGTGGCGTTCCACAGCGAGCCGAGGGTGTTGTTCGCGGGGAGGTCGAACTCCAGCGTCCAGCCGTTGATCGCGGCGCTGCCGGCGTTGCTGATGGTGTAGCCGCCGCCGTAACCCGAGCCCCAGTCCTGGTCCTTGTGGAAGACCGCGGTGGGCTCGGCCGCGTGCGCGCTCTGGGCCGGAAGGGAGACGGCCAGCAGCGGGGCGAGCAGGCTGCCGACGGCGAGGAGGGGGAGGCGGTACCGACGTCTGCGCATGGGGACTCCTGTGTCCGGGAGCCGCGGCCGCGCGCGGGGCGCGCGGACCGGCTCCACTGCCTGTGGGGGAGGAGGGGTGCGTGTGCAGGTGCGGCGGATCTTCCGGCCGTCGGGGAGCTCGGAGGTCCTGTGTCATTGGAGGGTAGGGAGTAGGTAATGGAATGGCAATGGGTCTGGACCACGCGGAAGTTTCCGCATTGAGGAGGGAATTCGCGTTCCGGACCGCCCGGTGGGCGGGCCTCCGAGCACGGGGGCGAGGTGGGGGTGATGTGTGCGACACGCGTTCCCAAGCGCCCGGCGGTGCGGCATGATCATTGGCATGCTCGAACATCAGATCGAACTGCTGGGCCAGCTCCTGGAGGAGTTCGGCGCCCTGCGGTTCCCCCCGGACTGGTACGACCGGGAACCCGACGGCGAATCCCTGGTCACCCTGGCCACCACCCTCGCCGGCTGCACCGTCGCCACCCTCGACGGCCCCCTCGGCGCCCGCCACCGCGAGCACCTGCGGCAGCGCCGCGCCCTGCTCGCCGAGCTGCTGCCGGCCGTCGCCGCCGACTCGTACGCCACGAGCTACTTCGTCGCGCTCTACCGGATGGCCGTCCTGGCGGAGGAGGTCGACGACCGGCGGGCCGGGGTGAGGTGACGGCCTTTCGGCGGGTCGGTGGGCCGGCCCGCCGACGGGTCAGAACAGCGGCTCCTGGCCGGGGAACGGGGGCTCGGGCTCGCGCAGCACGGCGTGCAGGCGCTGCAGCTCGCCCCGCCAGGCCAGGTAGGCGGCGTACCTGGACCAGCCCTCGGTCAGCTCGGAACCGGGGCCGAGGGTCCGGACGACCGCCCTGGCCGCGAGCGGGCGCAGGGCGGTGAGCGGGGGCAGCGGCTGCTGCGGGCCGCACACGGCGGTGACCGGTTCGCCGCCCGGGCACTGGGCGGCGACCAGGGCGGCGGCGGCCACGGCGGCCAGACCGACGGAGTGCTCCGGCCCGTCCGACCCGCGCAGGGCGCGGACCAGGGCGGTGCGGACCAGGGTGGCACGCCGCTCGGGGGCGGCGTCGTCCAGGGCGTCCGCGAAGTCGGCGGCGTCGTCGTTGTCGAACGGGCCGGTGTCCCAGCTGCCCAAGGTGCGCTCCCGTCTCAGTGCGGTGAGGAGCTTCGCAGGGGGCACCGACAGCGGATCGCCGTTCCCCGGGCCCCTGCTGGGGCCCGGGGGCGGGGCGGCTAGCCGAAGGGGCTGGACGGGGGCGGGGTCTGGGGGGCTGCCGGAGTGGTCGGAGCCGCCGGGGGCGGGGTGGTCTGGGCGAAGGGGTTGAAGTCCGCCGGGGGGACCTTGACCAGGCGGCCCTTGGTCGGGTCGGCCTCCTCCGGCTCCGCCGCGGCGGCGGGTGCGGCGCTGGGGGCCGGGGGTGCGAAGGGGTTGAAGTCCGGCGGCGGGACCTTGACCAGGCGGCCCTTGGTCGGGTCGGCCTCCTCCGGCTCCGCGGCCGCGACCGGAGCGGGCGCGGGGGCCGGTGCCGGGGCGGGCGCCGGGGTGCCGAACGGGTCGGGGGCGGCGAACGGGTCCGGGGTGGCGAACGGGTCGCTGCCCGCGAACGGGTCGGCGGCGGGGGCGGCGGCCGCGACCGGGGTGGGGGCCGGGGGCGGGGTGGTCTGGGCGAAGGGGTTGAAGTCCGGCGGCGGGACCTTGACGAGACGGCCCTTCGGCTCCTCGTCCTCGACCTGCGGTGCCGCTGCGGCGACCGGCGGGGCCGGCTCCGGCGCAGGGGTGGGCGTCGGCGCGGGGGCGGGCGCGGGGGCGGGCGCGGCGAAGGCGTCCGCGGAGGCCAGCACCGGGGAGCCGGTGGCCTGTGCGGGTAGGTCGCCGGGGGCCGGGGCGGCGAACGGGTTGAAGTCGGAGGGCGGTACCCGCACCGCCGTCCCGGACGGGCTCTCGGGCGGCTCGGGCGCCGCGACCGGGACCTGTACCGGCGGGGCGGCCGGGGTCGGTGCGGTCGGCGGGGCCGGGGCGGTGGCGGCCGGTGCGGTGGCAGCCGGTGCGGACGCGGGGGCCGGGGCCTGCGCGGGGACCGTCGCGGACCGGGCCGGGAGGGCCCGGCCGACCGGCACCGGAGCCGGGGCCACCGACACGCCGTCCCAGGCGAGTTGGACGGTGCAGAGCAGGTCCGCGAACACCTGGGTGTACACGTCCCAGTCCGCGGGGTCCGAGGTGGTCAGCTGGACGGTCAGCACGGTGGCCCCGTCCGGCATCGGCAGGAACGCCTCGACCGCGGTGCTCACCACCCGGCCGCTCGGGCTCTCGTCCCGCAGTTCCTTCAGCGCCGGGGTGACCCGGGTCTCCACCAGCAGCGCCGCCGGACCGGCCGGCAGCAGCACCGTCCACACCTCGGCGTACGGGCGCTCGGTGGACAGGTCCACCGCGAGGTCCTGGATCGGCTGCGAGCACTGGACGGTCGACACCACCAGCGACACCCGGGCGCGGCGGCCGTTCACCAGCAGCGCGCCGATGCCCGCGTACGCGACGTCCGCCGCCGCGAACTGCTCGGCGAGCAGCGCCGCCACCACCGCGAAGTCGTTGCGCTCGGCCGGGGAACCGCCCGAGAACACCTCCTCGGCGGTCTCCGCCAGGTGCGCGGACAGCGCGTTGCCCGAGCCGCGGACCGTCAGGGTGTGGAACGCGGGCGGCACCACCAGGCGCGCCTCCACCCCCGAACCGGTCGACAGCTCGTCGGGCGCGACGGTCGCCCGGGGCTCGGCGAGCGCGGCGAGGGCCGAGGTGAACCCGGCCAGGTCGTCGCCCTCCACGCCGGTCGGCTCGGCGGACAGGCGCAGCGCGGACGCTGACGCCACGTCGGTCAGACCGAGCGCCGACGCGCCGAAGCGGTTCGTCAGCACCGGCACGGCCTCGCGGCCGGCGGCGGCGTTCGGGCGCCGGAGGCCGGCCACCTCGACGACGGTGCCGAGCTTCGGCACGGCGAGCAGACCGGGACCGATCTGGCTGATCCGCAGGCCGAACAGGGCCTTGGCGGCGGGGTGTTCGGAACGGCGGAAGGCAGTGAGCGCCTCGGCCTGGTAGTGGGTGGCGCGGCTGCCGAGAAGTGCGGCGCACGCCGCGTCCAGCGTGGCCGTGATCCGGTCTGCGGCGGCGAAGCCGTCCTGCGTCATTCGCCGAGCCCCCTCGTTCTCGGGTGCGGACAGTTCAGCCACTTTTTATCAGACCCGACCGGCGGCGGACGGCCGGTCCGGGGGCCGCGCGGTCGTCGGCGGGGGCGGGGCGGGGCGGGAAGCGGGCCGCGGCGGCCGGGAGTTCGAGGACGGGGCGCGGGCGGCTCAGCGGGCGGGCGGGGTGGCGAGGCGGAGCAGGGAGTCGGCCAGGGCGGGGGAGGCGAGGGTGCCGGCGAGGTCGCGGACCAGTCGGGCGGCGGGGCCCTCGGGCCGTTCGGCGGCGAAGAACTCGCCGAGTCGGTCCGCGAGTTCGGGGTCGCGGGTGGCGGCGACGGTGAGTGCGGCGACGAGTTCCTGGACGAGGTGCAGCTGCAGGGTCTCGACCGGGACGGGCTTGTCGGCGAGCCAGTCCAGCGAGCTGATCTCGGCGTTGGCGATCCAGGCGCGGACGGTGCGGCGCAGCACGGGGCTCGGGTCGGGGAGGCCGAGGTGCCGCAGGATCTGCTTCTGCGCGGCCCGCCGGACCTGGTCGATGACGGCGCCCGCGTCCGGGCTGGCGACGACCGGGCCGCCGCGCAGCAGAGCGGTGAAGCCCGCCGCGTGGGACTGCACGAAGTCGAGGTAGCGGCCCATGACGCGGTGCAGGCGCTCGGAGAGCGGCCCCTCGCCGGACTCCTCGAACCGCCCGGCCAGTTCTCGCCCGGCCCGGCGCAGGGCCTCCTCGTACAGGGCCTGCTTGCCGGGGAAGTAGTGGTACACCAGCGGGCGGGAGGCGCCCGCGGCGGCGGCGATGTCGTCGATCGAGACGTCCTCGGGCGCGCGGTCCGAGAACAGCTGGAGCGCCACCGCGATGAGCTGCTCGCGGCGCTCGTCGACGCTCAGCCGGCGGCGGGGCGCACGGGTGGCGGAGTGCTGTTCCTCCGCGCGGGGGGCCGCGGACGGCGTACGGGAAGCCATGCGGCCCACCCTAGGGCCTGCGCGGGCCGATCAGTCGGTGCTGCGCAGGGCCAGGTAGCGGCGGTACGCCTCGCGGCCGTCGGGGACGAACTCCCAGGTGTCGAGGCGTTCGGCGAGCTGCTCCTCGGTGAGCCAGTCGTGCCAGGCGACCTCGGACTCCTGCGGGTGCACCGGGCCGTCCCACTCGGCCTCGTGGACGTCGGACCACCAGCTGTGGCGGTCGCCGTCGGTGTAGAGGAAGCGGAACAGCGGGCGGGTGCGGACGCCGGTGACGCCGAGCTCCTCCTCGGCCTCCCGGACGGCGGCCTCCGGGTAGCCCTCGCCGGTGCCGACCACGCCGCCGACGAAGCAGTCGTACGCGCCGGGGGCGAACGCCTTGGTGTCGGTGCGGCGGTGGGTGAAGATCCGGCCCTGCGGGTCGCGGACCAGGACGAAGACGCAGCGGTGGAGCAGGCCGTCGCGGTAGACCTCGGAGCGGGGCGCGGTGCGCAGCACCCGGTCCCGTTCGTCGACCACGTCGAGGATCTCGTCGAGGTCGGTCGCTGGGGTCGGGGCCGGGGCCGGGTCGGGGGTCGTGGTGGGGTCGGGGGTCTCCATGTCGGCCATTGTGGCGGGCGGCGGCGGCCGGGCGCCGCGGTGTCGGGGCGGCGAGGCGGTATCACCCGAAAGAGTTGGTATACGTAGGGACAGGTCCGGGAATGAACCCGGACGAACCGTCAGGAACCGTCCCGAGGAGCCGAGTTGAAGAACCGCGCCATCGCCCTGTCCGCCGCTGCCGCCCTGGTCGCGCTCGCCACCGCGCTGCCCGCCGCGGCGGCCCCCGCGCCCGCCGCCAAGTCCGTCCGTTCGGGCCTGGACTGCACCACCTGGATCCACAACAACGACCCGCTGTACGGAGGCGTCGACTGCACCAACAACACCGGCGGCCCGATCACCTTCCACGCCGACATCGTCTGCGGCTGGGCGCCCGACGTCACGGGCAACTCGGTGACCGCCTGGCCGGGCCAGACCCAGGAGTCCTCCGGCCACTGCGCGATCTACTCCTCCGGCATCGGACACATCGGGTGGACGGTGGAGTGACGACCCGGGGTGTTTAGGGTGGGCGGGTGGAGATCCAGCAGATCCAGGGGTACGCGGCGGACGGCTTCGAGCCGGTCCGGGACGCCTTCGCGGGCAACTTCCGGCAGTACGGGGAGTTGGGCGCGGCCTTCGCGCTGTACCTGGACGGGCGGCTGGTGGTCGACCTGTGGGGCGGGGACGCCCGGCCGGAGGTCGGGGCGCGGCCGGACCCGGCGGTCGGCTGGCAGGAGGGGACGGCGCAGGTGCTGCGCTCCGTCACCAAGGGGCTGACCGCCGCCGCCGCGCTGCACCTCGCGCAGCGCGGGCTGCTCGACCTGGACGCGCCGGTGGCCTCGTACTGGCCGGAGTTCGCGCGGGCCGGGAAGGAGCGCGTCCCGGTGCGCTGGCTGCTCTCGCACCAGGCCGGGTTGCCCGCGCTGGACGTGCCGCTGCGGATCGAGGACGTGCTGGCCTGGGAGCCGGCGGCCGCGGCCGTCGCCGCCCAGGCCCCCGCCTGGGAGCCCGGCACCGCGCACGGCTACCACCCGCTGACCTTCGGCTGGCTGGTCGGCGAGGTGGTCCGGCGGGCCGGCGGGCGCAGCGTGGGGCGGTACTTCGCGGAGGAGATCGCCGCCCCGCTCGGCCTGGACCTGTGGATCGGCCTGCCCGCCGCCGCGGCCGGCCGGGTCGGCCGGCTGGTCGACCTGCCCGCGCCGGAGGCCGCCCGGCTCGGACCGGGCGGGATGCGGATGCGCCCCAAGCAGTCCGTGCTGGACGCCTACCGGGACCCGCGCTCGCTGACCGCCCGCTCGTTCGGCTCGGTGCGCAGCAGCGTGGACCTGAACGACCCGGCGGTGCAGGCCGTCGAGGTGCCGGGCGCGGGCGGGATCGGCACCGCCCGTTCGCTGGCCCGGTTCTACGCCGCGCTGATCGGCGCCGCAGACCGGGCCGAGGCGCCCGGGCAGCGGCTGCCCGCGCTGTTCGGGCCCGGCGCGCTGGGCGAGGCGGCCGGCCCCTCGGTGCAGGGGCCGGACCGGGTGCTGATCGTCAACACCGCCTTCGGCCAGGGCTTCTTCCGGCACGGCGGCACCTCGCCGATGGCCTCCCCGGCGAGCTTCGGCCACCCGGGCCGGGGCGGTTCGCTGGGCTTCGCCGACCCCGAGCTGGGCATCGGCTTCGGCTACGTCACCAACGGCATGCAGCCGGGCGTCACCGGGGACGTCCGCTCCCGGGCGCTGATCGCCGCCGTCCGGCAGTGCCTGGCGGCGCGCGGCTGAACCGGCGCGCGGCCGGACCGGGGGCGCCGGGCCGGGAGGCGGCGGGACCGGGCAGGGCGGCGGGGCGTCAGGCCTGGCCGGTCTCGAACCGGCTGACCCGGCCGTCGGGGGTGACCGTGAAGCGCCAGGCGGTGCGCATCTCGCCCCAGGTGTCGTTGCGGTAGGCGGCGACCAGGGCGCGGCCGCCGGACTTCTCGGTCTGCACCTCGATGTGCCCGTGCGAGGAGAAGATCTCCCGGTCGACCCAGTCCGCCAAGTCGCGCTCGGAGCCGTCGTCGGACATCGTGGCGTCCTCGGTCAGGGTGGCGAAGAAGGCGTCCCGGTCGCCGGAGTTGACGGCGCCGAGCAGGCGGCGGACGGCCGGATCGGAGAGCTTGTCGACGGCGATGGTCATGGCGGTTGGCTCCTTGCTGCGGGGTCGGACGGATGGTGCTTCGACGGGACCACGCGCGACCCCGGCTCGCCAGCCGCCGTGGGCCGCCCGGGGCCCCGCCGCGCACCCGTCGGGGGCCCGCCGGGGGTCCGCCCGGGGCCCGGGCGGGCGGTGCGTGGCGGACCCCGACTCCCCGGCATTCGTGTGATTTGATCCCGATATGAGGGATTCGTGCACGGAAGGGAGCCCCTGATGGGACCGGCCGAACTGCTCGTCCTGACCTTCCCCGGGCCGACCGTCACCGCCGAGGCGGCCACCGCGCTGGTCCGGCTGCGGGACGCCGCCGGGGTCCGGGTGATCGACTCGCTGGTGGTGGTCCGGGACGCCGAGGGCGACGCCGCCTACGGGGAGCTCGCCGACTTCGAGCACCTGCGCGGCGTCGAGGGTCTGGACGGCGAGGAACTGCCGCTGATCGGGCCGGAGGACGCCCAGGAGGCGGTCGAACTGATGGAGCCCGGCAGCGCGGCGCTGATCGTGCTGATCGAGCACCTGTGGGCCCGGGAGGCGGCCGAGGCGCTGGCCGCGGTGGGCGGCAGGCTCGCCTCCGGGGTGCGCGTCCCGCCGGAGAACATCGACGAGGCCGTTCGCGCCGCCGAGGCGCGCGTCGCGGCGGGAGAGTGAGGGTGCCGTGTTCCGACCGATGAGACCGATCCGGCCGGTCCGGGTGGTGCGCCCGGTGGGGCGCCCGCTCGCCCGCGGGCTGCTGGTGGGCGGCGCCGCGTACGCCGCCGGCCGGGCCGGGGCCCGCCGGGCCGCCGGCGAGCAGGACCAGGACCGGGCGATCGCGGAGCTCCAGGCGGAGCAGGACCGGGCAGCGCAGCAGCAGGCCGTCCAGCAGCAGGTCGTCCAGCAGCCGGTCTACGCGCCGCCGCCCGTCGCGCCCGTCGCTCCCGTCGCTCCCGCTGCGGGCGGCGAGGACGTGGCGAGCAAGCTGGGGCAGTTGGCGCAGCTGGTGCAGCAGGGGTTGCTCACCCCGGAGGAGTTCGCCGCCGCGAAGGCCAGGCTGCTGGCCTGAGCGGGGCTCCGCACGGCCCGTCGGGGCCGGTCGTCACCACAGCTGGTCCCACCACCAGGCGATCTCGGGGTAGGGCGGCGGGGTGAGCCGGCCGTCGGCGGGCCGTTCGGCGCGTTCGGCCACCGGGAGGGTGCCGGGGACGCGCTCGGTGTAGCGGGCGGAGGTGAAGCCCCACTCCAGGTTGCCGCTCACCAGATTGGACAACTGGGTGATGTAGCGCTGGAGTTCGGCGCCGGCGCGGCGGGAGGTGCGGTCCGCGAGGCGGAGGAACAGGCACATGGTGCGGTCGTGCAGGGCGGCCGCCTCCAGCAGTGCCCGCTCCTGTCCGCAGCCCAGGTGCCGCTGGAGCGCGTCCACGATGTTGCTCTCCAGCGCGCCGTGGTCGTCCTCGCGGCGGAAGGAGTAGACGTCGGCCGAGACCAGGACCAGGAACTTGGCGGCCTCGGTGAGCGCGTGCACCCGCGGCGAGTCCAGTTGGGACTGCGGGATGGCGGTGCGCTCGCAGACCTCGATGATCTCGATGCAGGAGCGGCTGCCGCGGTCCAGCGGGCCGACCGTCAGGTACTCGGAGAGCGTCATCGGACGGCCCTCGGTGCGGTAGGCGACGATGGTGGCGGCGCCCAGGAAGGACTCCAGCTGGCTGTCCGCCCAGCGCTTCACGGAGAGCGCGGGGGCCCAGGCGCGGGCCCGGCCGAACACGTCGCGGACCGAGGCGACGTAGCGGTCGTCCTCGCCCGGATGCGAGTGCGTGGAATTGATAACAGCCAGTAGCGTGGCTGCTATGGTGAGTACACGGGACGGGTCCCGGCTGAGCCGGCCGGTGTCCCACTCGTCGTCCAGGGTGAGCATGCTGCAGAGCCACTGGGAGACCAGCTCCAGTCCGGTGGTGCCCTCGGCGTCCCGGGCGATCCGGCAGACGAACTCGTGCGCACCGATGGCCAGTAGGCGTCGTCGGCGTTCGGCGTCCCCGGTGAAGCCCATCGTGTCGAGCCAGAGTTCGGTGCTCTTGCCGACCGCCTCGTGATCCGGGTGCAGGCTGGACGGGATGGGGCAGAAGAGCGGGGGTATTGCAGCCAACGTATCTCCAGGAGCAGCCTGTTGCCGGTGCGGCGCGGGAATCCAGGGGTGTGCGGACCCGGGCGATGGCCTTCCCCGGTGAAGATCGACTACACCCGTGTGGCCGGAAAGTTATCCGATCAGGTCGTCAGATGTCATAACTGGTAAGGGATTTGCCCCGGACGAGCACAGCTAACCCAGCGTCAGCCGCCCCTGCCTGCGCGAACGCCACTCGCGCGGCCGAAGGCGGCGCTAAGGTCGGGAACGGAGTGCCGGACGGCGAGGCGGAGGGACGGACGTGGCCGAAGAGCAGAGCGGGTCGCAGGTGCAGGCGGCCGACACGGGGCCGGCGGGCCCGCGGCTGTGGGAACGCGACCACGAGATGCGCTCCATCGAGCACGCCGTGGACAAACTGTGCCGCGAGTACGCCGCGGGCGGCCTGAGGATCGGCGAACTGCTGCTCTTCTCCGGCATGCCGGGCATCGGCAAGACCACCATGCTGGAGCAGGCCCGCCGGATCGCCGGGGCCCGCGAGGGCTCCACCACGCTGTTCGCCCGGGGCAGCGAGCGCGAGCGCAAGGAACCGTTCCGCGTGCTGCGGCAGCTGCTCATGCCGGTGCTCGGCGGCCTGGACGAGGCCGAGCGCAAGGAGGTGTTCGGCAGCTGGTACAACATCGTCGCGCCGGCCATCGGCCTGGCCCCGCCGTCCGGCGAGATCGAGCGGATCGACCCGCAGGGCATCCACGACGGCCTGGACTTCGTCATCACCCAACTGGCGCCCCGCCGGGCCCCGTTGGTGGTGATCGTCGACGACCTGCACGCCGTCGACCAGGAGTCGCTGAGCTGGCTCGCCTCCTTCGCGGTGCGCGCCCGCGAACTGCCCGTGCTGCTGGTCTTCGCCTTCCGGCACGAGTTCGAGGAGGAGGCCCTCCCGTTCGCCCGGCAGATCAAGGACCGGGCCGTCTACAAGCACGAACTGGTGCAGCTCAACCCGGTGTCGGTGGCCGCCATCGTGCACGACGAGTTCGCCGAGGCCGACGACGCGTTCTGCCGCCAGGTCTGGGCGGTCACCGCCGGCACCCCGTTCGACACCGTGGCGCTGGTGCGCGAGGTCCGCGAGCAGAACCTCGAACCGATCGAGGAGAACTCGCCCCGGCTGCGCGACCTGGCCGCGGCCGCCCGCGGGCAGGGCCGCGACTACTGGCTGGAGAAGCTCGGCGTCACGGTCATCCGGTTCGCCTGGGCCGCGGCCCTGCTCGGCACCGAGATCAAGGAGGAGGTGGCCGCCGCGATCTGCGGCCAGACCGCCACCCAGGCCGCCGAGTCGGTGCGGGTGCTGCGCCGGATGCGCGTGCTCACCAGCCAGCCCGACGGCCGGCTGGAGTTCGTCCACCCGCTGATCGCCACCTCGATCTACCAGTCGATCCCGCCCAGCACCCGCACCGGCATGCACGGCCAGGCCGCCACGGTGATCGAGAACGCGGGCGGCTCGCTGCTGGCCGCCTCCCGGCACCTGCTGGAGACCCACCCCGGCGAGGGCGACGACGCGATGGTGCGCAAGCTGCGCCGGGCCGCCGCCGAGAACCTGGCCATCGGCGCGCCCGAGGCCGCCCGCCGCTGTCTGGAGCGCGCCATGAACGAGCCGCCGGACGTGGACGACCAGGCCGAGGTGCTGTACGAACTGGCCTGCGCCAGCCTGCTCACCGACCCCGAGGCCACCGCCAACCAGCTGCGCCGCGCCATCGACATGGAACCCGGGCTCAGCCCCGACCTGCGGGTCGAGGCGGTCCTGCGGCTCTCCGAGGTGGTCGCCCACAGCGGCGACCTGGGCGGGGCCGCCGCGCTCTGCCAGGACGAGTCCGACCACACCCCCGAGGGCCCCGGCCGGTTCCGGCTGCTGGTCGCCCAGCTGCTGTACACCGCGCTGCAGCGGGACGAGGAGGACGGGTCCGAACGCGCCGAGCGGGTCCGCCGGCTGGCCGCCGAGGTCGACCCGGACAGCGAGGCCGCCCAGCCGGTCCGCGTCCTGCACGCCTGGGACCTCACCCTCCAGGGCGGCGGCACCACCGAGGCGCTGCGGGCCGCCGAGTCCGCCCTGGTGGAGGGCCGGCTGCCGGACAGCCTCCGCTGGACCAACACCACCTGGAACTTCGAACTGCCCGCCCTGCTCGGCCTCTGCTTCGCCTACAACGACGAACTCGCCCGCGCCGAGAAGCTGTTCAGCTCCGCAATCCTGGACTTCGAGATCGCCGGGTGGAGCGGCGCGCACCGCGGCTTCGCCTACTTCCTGATGGGCTACGCCCGGCTGCGCCGCGGTTTCCTCCCGGAGGCCGAGGACTTCCTGCGCCGCGGCCTGCGGATCGCCGACCGGATGGGCACCGGCCTGCCGCTGACCTGGAACCTGGCGGGCGTGATGATCGAGACCCTGCTCGCCCGCGGCCGCGACCAGGAGGCCTGGGACACCGCGGTCAAGTACCGCTTCCAGCCGCCCTACCACGAGACCGCGCTGGTGCTCCCCGACGCGGCCACCACCTACGGCAAGCTGCTGATCGCGCGCGGCCGGCACCAGGAGGCCGCCGAGGTGCTGGCCAAGGTCGGCGAACGGCTGGAACGGCGGGGCTGGCACTCCGGCGTGCACGCCCCGTGGGCCGGCCACCTGGCGGTCGCGTTGGCGGAGCAGGACCTCCCGGCGGCCCGCAGGACCGCGGACGAGGCGGTCGAGCGGGCCAGGACGTCCGGCGTCCCGTCGGCGATCGGCACCGCGCTGCGGCTGGCCGCCCAGGTCCGGGAGGGCGCGCACGCCGTGCGGCTGCTCCAGGACGCGGTCGGCTGGCTGGGCCGCTCCCCGGCGAGCTACGAGCACGCGCACGCCCTGGTCGACCTGGGGGCCGCGCTGGTGCAGGTCGGCCGCAGCCTGGAGGCCGAGGAACACCTCTACCAGGGCCTGGAGCTGGCCAAGCACTGCGGCGCCGACAGCCTGGAGGTGCGGGCCCGCGAGCTGCTCGCCACGGCCGGGCTGCAGCCCAGCCGTTCGGCGGTCCCGGCCAAGGACACCCTCAACCCGGCCGAGCACGAGGTCGCCCGGCTCGCCGCCCGCTCGCTGCCGCCGCAGCGGATCGCCGAGGAGCTGCGGCTCCCGCTGGGGATCGTCAAGCAGCGCCTCGCCGCGGTCCACCGCAAGCTCGGCACCGGTCCGGACGGGCTGGCGGACGCGCTCGGATTGCCCGTCGACGACCCCGGGCAGGTTGACTGAGGGGCGGGCCGATCCTGTCGGCGCGCGGGGCGGGTCGCCGGTCCGCGCGCCGGGTCGGGCTACGCTGACCGGGCAGGATGATCACGAACCGAGGAGCAGCCCCATGACCGCGCCGGCCGAGCCCACCGAGGTGCACCGGGCACCGTACGACCACTCCGGGGCCGGGATGGGCCTGGAGCGCTGGACGCTGCGGGCCGGTTCGATCGAGGCGACGGTGATCACGCTGGGTGCCGCGCTGCACACCCTCACCGCCCCGGACCGCTCCGGCGCCCCCGCCCAGCTGCTGCTCACCAGCAACGACGTGGGCACCCTGCTCGGCCCGGCCAAGCACTACGGGGTGACCGTCGGCCGGTACGCCAACCGGATCGCGGGCAGCCGGATCACCGTCGACGGCGAGGACCACCCGCTGCTGCCCACCGGCAACGGCGTCACCCTGCACGGCGGCCCGGACTCCTTCGCGCACCGGGTGTGGGAGGCCGAGGAGATCCCCGACGGGGTCCGGATGCACCTGCACTCGCCGGACGGCGACCAGGGCTTCCCGGGCGCGCTGGACGTCTGGGTCGACTTCACCCTCACCGGCTCCGAGCTGGCCCTCTCCTACCGGGCGGTGACCAGCAAGCCGACGGTGCTCAACCTGACCAACCACGCCTACTTCAACCTGGCCGGCGAGGGCCGCGGCGACGTGCTCGGCCACCTGCTGACCGTCGACGCGGACGCGTACACCCCGGTCGACGAGCGGCAGATCCCGTACGGCCCGTACGAGCCGGTGGCGGACACCCCGTTCGACTTCACCACCGCCCGGCCGATCGGCGAGCGGATCCACGACGGGCACCCGCAGCTGAAACTTTCACGCGGCTACGACCACAACTGGGTGCTGCGCGAGCGCCCCGCGGACGGGCCGCCGGTGCGGGCGGCGCTGCTGGCGGACCCGGGCAGCGGGCGGACGCTGGAGGTGCTGACCACCGAGCCGGGCATCCAGGTGTACACCGCGAACGGCTTCGACGGCGCGGTCACCGGCCCGTCCGGGGCGTCCTACGGCCCGTACGCCGGGGTGGCGCTGGAGACCCAGCACCACCCGGACTCGCCGCACCAGCCGTCCTACCCGTCGACCGAGCTGCGGCCGGAGCAGGAGTTCCGGTCCACCACCGTGCTGCGGCTGGGCACCGCCGGCTGAGCCGCGCCCGATCGAGGGCCCCCGGGAGCGCTGCTCCCGGGGGCCTTTTCGTGCCCGCCGACTGCAAGGAGTTTCCGCAAGGCGACGGATGGTCAAGACGCGCGTCGGCAACTCTAAGGACACGTGGACGTAACGATCGCCGTCACCTTGCAGAAACTTGCTGCAAGGACTTTCAGCAACGCTCACCGCGCTGTTACGTTCCTGCTCAAGCCCGGCGGCCGCAACGGCGCAGTCGGCTTCGGACAGCCATTATGCGCCGTCCTCCTCCATCTCGGGCACCCCCACCTTTCATAGGAGTTTCCATGCGGCGTGGCATCGCGGCCTCCGCTCTCGTTGCGGCTCTGGCGGTCACCATGGCGGCTTGCAGCAGCAGCGGCTCCGGCTCGGACAGCAAGAGCGACGGACCGGTCACCATCACCTACTGGGACACCTCGAACGCCACCAACGAGGCTCCCAACTACCAGGAGCTGGTCAAGAAGTTCGAGGCCGCGAACCCGAACGTCAAGGTCAACTTCGTCAACGTGCCGTTCGACACGGCGCAGAACAAGCTGCAGACCGCGATGGGCGCCAAGGGCGCGCCGGACGTCTTCCGCTCCGAGGTCGGCTGGACCTCCGCCTTCGCCAAGGCCGGCTACCTGGAGCCGCTGGACGGCACCCCGGCGCTGACCGACGTCTCCGCCTTCCAGCCCTCGCTGATCCAGCAGGCCCAGTACTCGGGCAAGACCTACGGCGTCCCGCTGGTCACCGACACCCTCGCCCTGATGTACAACAAGGAGCTCTTCGCCAAGGCCGGCATCACCGCCGCCCCCACCACCTGGGACGAGCTCAAGGCCGACGCCGCGCAGCTGAAGGACAAGGCCGGCGTCGACGGCTTCTGGCTGAAGGCCGCGGACGGCTACTACGCCATGCCGTTCCTGTACGGCGAGGGCACCAACATGGTGGACACCGCCGGCAAGAAGATCACCGTCAACTCGGCCGAGGCCGTCAAGGCCGTCGACACCTACAAGTCGATGTTCACCTCGCCCGGCACCGTGAAGGCCGACGTCACCACCGACGCCTACGCGCACATGATGGACGCCTTCAACAACGGCAAGGTCGCCGCGATCATCCAGGGTCCCTGGGAGGTCACCAACGTCTACAAGGGCGCCGCGTTCGCCGACAAGAAGAACCTCGGCATCGCCGCCGTCCCGAACGGCTCCACCGGCAAGGGCGGCGCCCCCACCGGCGGCCACAACGTCTCCGTCTACGCCGGCTCCGACGCCGCCCACAAGGCCGCCGCCGAGAAGCTCGCCGCGTTCCTGACCTCCGCCGAGAGCCAGACCTTCCTCGCGCTGAAGAACGGCACCCTGCCCACCCGCAGCGACGCCTACACCGCCGAGGTCAAGGCCAACCCCGGCATCGCGGACTTCCAGGCGGTCCTGACCTCCGCCCAGCCGCGCCCCGAACTGCCCGAGTACGCCTCGCTGTTCGGCTCCTTCGGCACCAACCTCGGCAAGATCGTCCAGGACCAGTCGGACACCAAGGCCGGCCTCGACGCCACCGCCACCGACTACGCGAAGCTCCTCCCGGACTTCACCAAGTAAGCCGAACGGCCGCCCGGCCCACACCTGACGGTGGGCCGGGCGGCCCCGTCCTACCCCCAGCAGTCGCCGAGGCAGGCGGCGGACCTCCCGGAGAAGGTGTCATCCCATGGCAGTTGCGGTCGTACAGCGCATCAGGCTGTCGTACTCGAAGTACTGGTACGCGTACGCGATGATCGCGCCGGTCGTGATCGTCCTCGGGGTGCTGGTCGGCTACCCGCTGGTGCGCGGCATCTACCTGACCCTGACCAACGCCACCAGCCTCAACGTCGGGCGACAGATCGGCGTCAACCACATCCCCGACAGCTTCGACTTCGTCGGGCTGGACAACTACGCGGACGTGCTGTGGGGGCCGACCGCCTACGACCGGTTCTGGTCGCACTTCATCTGGACCGTCGCCTGGACCGCGATCTGCGTGGTCCTGCACTACAGCATCGGCCTCGGCCTGGCGCTGCTGCTCAACCGGAAGATGCGCGGCCGCGGCCTGTACCGGCTGGTGCTGATCCTGCCCTGGGCGGTGCCGACCTTCGTCACCGTCTTCTCCTGGCGGCTGATGCTCGCCGACGGCGGCGCCGTCAACGGACTGCTGTCCTTCCTGCACCTGCCCGAACCCGCCTGGCTGTCCGACCCGCTGGCGCAGAAGGCCGCCGCGATCCTGGTCAACACCTGGGTCGGCGTGCCGTTCATGATGATCTCGCTGCTCGGCGGACTCCAGTCGATCCCGCAGGAGCTCTACGAGGCCGCCGAGATGGACGGCGCCACCGCCTGGCAGCGCTTCCGCCACGTCACCCTGCCCGGCCTGCGCACCGTCTCCTCCACCGTCGTACTGCTCGGCGTGATCTGGACCTTCAACCAGTTCGCGGTCATCTTCCTGCTGTTCGGCTCCGGCGCCCCCGACGCGCAGATCCTGGTCACCTGGGCGTACCGCCTCGGCTTCGGCCAGCAGCCGTCCGACTACGCGCAGTCCGCGACCTACGGGATCCTGCTGCTGTCGATCCTGATCGTGTTCACCACCTTCTACCGCCGCTGGCTGGCCCGGAACGAGAAGGCCAACGGATGAGCGCCGAGACCGCGCCCCAGGGCCGAACCGCTTCCCCGACCGAGGACCACGACCAGGCAGGCAGCCCCATGACACTCACCGCCGACCGCCCCGCCGCCGAGACGACCACCGCCGAGCGCCCCGCCAAGATCCGCCGGCGCGGCCAGTCCTCCCCGCTGGCCACCGTGCTCTCGCACGGCACGCTGATCGTCGCCAGCCTGGTCGCGCTGTTCCCCGTGCTGTACATCGCGTACATCTCGCTCGGACCGGACGACAACGACTACCTGCACCCGGCGAAGATCTTCGACAAGATGACCTTCTCCAACTACACCAAGGTCATGAACGACACCGGGTTCTTCACCTGGTTCGGCAACTCGGCGATCGTGGCCGGCGGCACCACCGTGATCGGCGTGCTGATCGCCGCCTCCACCGGCTACGCGGTCTCCCGGATGCGCTTCCCCGGCTACCGGCAGCTGATGTGGACCCTGCTGGTCACCCAGATGTTCCCGATCGCGGTGCTGATCGTCCCGATGTACTACATCCTGTCGAACCTCGGGATGCTGGACAGCTACACCGGCCTGATCCTGGTCTACTCGGCCACCACCGTGCCGTACTGCGCCTGGCTGCTCAAGGGCTACTTCGACACCATCCCGATGGAGATCGACGAGGCCGGCCGGGTCGACGGGCTCTCCCCGATCGGCACCTTCTGGCGGCTGATCCTGCCGCTGGCCCGCCCGGGCCTGGCGGTGGCCGCGTTCTACTCCTTCCTCACCGCCTGGGGCGAGGTCGCCTACGCCTCGACCTTCATGCTCTCGTCCGACAAGTACACGCTGGCGGTCGGCCTGTCCTCGTTCGTCAGCGAGCACGACCACCAGTGGCAGCTGATGGCCGCCACCTCGGTGCTCATCGCCCTCCCCGCCGCGGTCGTCTTCTACCTGGTGCAGCGCCACCTGGTCACCGGTCTGACCGCCGGCGCCGCGAAGTCCTGACCAGCGCCACCTCCCACGTCACTTCCACAGCCTCCAAGGGATGACTGTCCAATGACCCAGAACCTGGCCGACGCCTCCCGGCCCGCCGTTCCCGCCGCCGTTCCCGCCGCTCGGACGACTGCCGCGAACGACGCCGCCAGAGGCGGCTGGTGGCGGGACGCGGTCATCTACCAGGTGTACCCGCGCAGCTTCGCCGACGGCAACGGCGACGGCATGGGCGACCTGCCCGGCATCCGCAGCCGGCTGCCCTACCTGCGCGACCTGGGCGTGGACGCGGTGTGGCTCTCGCCGTTCTACGCCTCCCCGCAGGCCGACGCCGGCTACGACGTGGCCGACTACCGGGCCGTCGACCCGATGTTCGGCACCCTGCTGGACGCCGACGCGCTGATCCGCGACGCCCACGACCTGGGCCTGCGGATCATCGTCGACCTGGTCCCCAACCACTCCTCCGACCAGCACGAGTGGTTCCAGCGCGCGCTGCGGGAGGGCCCCGGCTCCCCGCTGCGCGAGCGCTACCACTTCCGCCCCGGCAAGGGCGAGGACGGCGAACTCCCGCCCAACGACTGGGAGTCCATCTTCGGCGGCCCCGCCTGGACCCGCACCACCGACCCGGACGGCGCCCCGGGCGACTGGTACCTGCACCTGTTCGCCCCCGAGCAGCCCGACTTCAACTGGGACAACCCGGCGGTCGCCGACGAGTTCCGCTCCATCCTGCGGTTCTGGCTCGACATGGGCGTCGACGGCTTCCGGATCGACGTCGCCCACGGCATGGTCAAGGCCCCCGGCCTGCCCGACCTCGGCAGCCACGACCAGCTCAAGCTGCTCGGCAACGACGTCATGCCGTTCTTCGACCAGGACGGCGTGCACGCCATCTACCGCAGCTGGCGGCAGATCCTCGACGAGTACCCCGGCGACCGGATCGGCGTCGCCGAGGCCTGGACCCCGACCGTCCAGCGCACCGCCAACTACGTCCGCCCCGACGAGCTCCACCAGGCGTTCAACTTCCAGTACCTGGGCACCGGTTGGGACGCCGCCGCGCTGCGCGAGGTGATCGACGTCTCGCTCGACTCGATGCGCCCGGTCGGCGCCCCCACCACCTGGGTGCTCTCCAACCACGACGTCACCCGGCACGCCACCCGGTTCGCCAACCCGCCCGGCCTGGGCACCCAGATCCGCACCCCCGGCGACCGCGCCCTCGGCCTGCGCCGGGCCCGCGCCGCCAGCCTGCTGATGCTCGCGCTGCCCGGCTCCGCGTACGTCTACCAGGGCGAGGAGCTCGGCCTGCCGGACGTCACCGACCTGCCCGACGAGGTCCGCCAGGACCCGTCCTTCTTCCGGCAGGCCGGACAGGACGGCTTCCGCGACGGCTGCCGCGTCCCGATCCCGTGGTCCGGCACCGAGGCCCCCTACGGCTTCGGTCCGAACGCCGGCGGCCCCAGCTGGCTGCCGCAGCCCGCCGAGTGGGCCCACCTGTCGGTGGAGGCGCAGACCGGCGACCCCACCTCGACGCTGGAGCTGTACCGCTCCGCGATCGCCGTCCGCCGCGAACAGCCCGCGCTCGGCGCCGGCACCGCCGTCGAGTGGCTGCCCGCCCCCGAGGGCGTGCTGGCCTTCCGGCGCGAGTCGGCCGGGGGCGCGTTCGTCTGCACCGTGAACACCACCGGCGAAACCGTCCGGATCCCCGCCCCCGGCCGTATGCTGCTGTCCTCTACTGAGGCTGTCGTGACGGAGAACGGCGTGGAACTCCCGGCCGACAGCACCGCATGGTGGGCGGTCTGACGTGGTTGCAATAGGCTCTGGGATCGTGACTACGGCGCGACTCTCCGACATCGCGGCGCAGGCGGGGGTCAGCGAAGCCACCGTCAGCCGCGTACTCAACGGCAAAGCGGGCGTCTCCGCGACCACCAGGCAGACCGTGCTGGCCGCTCTCGACGTGCTCGGGTACGAGCGGCCCACCCGGCTGCGCCAGCGCAGCGCCGGGCTGATCGGCCTGATCACCCCGGAGCTCAGCAACCCCATCTTCCCGGCGCTCGCCCAGGTCATCGAGCAGGTGCTCAGCCGGCACGGCTACACGCCGGTGCTGTGCACCCAGACCCCGGGCGGCTCCACCGAGGACGAACTCGTCGAGATGCTGGTCGAGCGCGGCGTCGCCGGCATCGTGTTCGTCTCCGGCCTGCACGCCGACACCACCGCCGACCACGACCGGTACGCCAAGCTGACCGGCCGCCAGGTGCCGTTCGTGCTGATCAACGGCTACAGCGAGAAGATCGCCGCGCCGTTCATCTCCCCGGACGACCGGGCCGCCATGCAGATGGCCGTCCAGCACCTGGTCGAGCTCGGCCACGAGACGATCGGCCTCGCGGTCGGCCAGAAGCGGTACGTGCCGGTGCTGCGCAAGATCGAGGGCTTCACCGCTGCCCTGCGGCAGTTCACCGGGCGCACCCCCGAACAGGCCGAGGAGCTCGTCCACCACACCCTGTTCAGCGTCGAGGGCGGGCACGCCGCCGCCCAGGCGCTGCTCGACAAGGGGTGCACGGCGATCGTCTGCGGCTCCGACATGATGGCGCTCGGCGCGATCCGCGCGGTGCGCCAGCGCGGGCTGACGGTGCCGCAGGACGTCTCGGTGGTCGGGTTCGACGACTCGCCGCTGATAGCGTTCACCGAGCCGCCGCTGACCACCGTCCGCCAGCCGGTGGAGGCGATGGCCACCGCCGCCGTCGACGCCCTGCTGGAGGAGGTCGGCGGGAACCCGGCGCAGCGCTCCGAGTTCATGTTCCAGCCCGAGCTGGTGATGCGCGGCTCGACCGGCTCCGGCCCGCGCAACGGCTGAGGCCCGCTGTACGGTACGGCCCCCGGGGTGCCCACCCCGGGGGCCGTACCGCTACGCGTAGAGCTGTTCCAGGTCGCGGCGGTAGGCGGTGCTGACGGCCTGCCGGCGGACCTTCAGCGAGGGCGTCAGCAGGCCGCGCTCCTCGGTGAAGTCGCCCGCCACCACCCGCACCCGGCGGATCGACTCGGCCCGCGAGACCGTCGAGTTGACGGCCAGGACCGCCTCGGCGAGCGCCGCCAGCACCGCGGGGTGGGCCGGGACGGCGCTGGCGACCTCCACCCCCCGCGGTGCGGGCGCGGCGGGCGGGTCCGTGGCGAGGAAGCGCTCGACCGCCTCGGCGTCCAGGGTGAGCAGCGCGCCCACGTACGGGCGGCCGTTGCCGACCACCAGCGCCTGGCTGACCAGCGGGTGGCCGCGCAGCCGGTCCTCCAGCGGGCCCGGCGAGACGTTCTTGCCGCCGGAGGTCACCAGGATCTCCTTCTTGCGGCCGGTGATGGTCAGGTAGCCGTCCCCGTCCAGCCGGCCCAGGTCGCCGGTGGCGAACCAGAGCGGTCGGCGCGGCTGCGGTGCCCCCAACTCGTAGTAGCCGTCGAAGAGCTGACCGCCCGCCAGCAGCACCTCGCCGTCCTCGGCGATCCGCACCGCGCTGCCCGGCACCGGCTGCCCGACCGTGCCCGGACGCGGCCGCAGCGGCGGGTTCACCGTGGACGGGCCGCTGCTCTCGGTCAGCCCGTAGCCCTCGTGCACCAGCACGCCCGCGCCCGCGAAGAACAGCAGCAGCTCCGGATCGATCGAGGAGCCGCCGCTGATCGCGTACCGCACCCGGCCGCCCATCGCCGCCCGCACCCGCCGGTACACCAGCGCGTCGTACAGGCCGTGCGCCAGCCGCAGCGAGAGCGGCGCCGGGCGGCCGCCGTCCGCCGCGGCCAGCTCGGCCCGGGCGTAGCGCACCGCCACCGCGGCCGCCCGGTCGAACACCTTCGCGGCGCCCTTCGCCTGCGCCTCGGCCCGGCCCAACTGGTGGATCTTCTCGAACAGGTAGGGCACGCCGACCAGGAAGGTCGCACCGAACGAGGCCAGGTCCGGCCGCAGGTCGGCCGGCTTCAGGGACGGGCTGTGGCCGATCCGGATCCGCCCGTACACGCAGGTCACCTGGATCATCCGGCCCAGCACGTGCGCCAGCGGCAGGAACAGCAGGGTGCACGGGGCCCGGCCGGTCGCCTCCTGGAACACCGGCTCCAGCAGGGCGTGGCAGTTCGCGGCCTCGGTGAGGAAGTTGGCGTGGGTGAGCAGGCAGCCCTTGGGGCGGCCGGTGGTGCCCGAGGTGTAGATCAGCGTCGCCTCGTCCGCCGGGCCGGAGGCCTCCCGGCGGCGGGTCAGCGCCTCGGCGGGGACGGAACGGCCGAGGGCGGAGAGCTCGCCGACGGCGTCCTCGTCCAGCCGCCACAGCGGGACCGTCCCGCCGGTGCGGGCGATCGCCACGGCCAGCGTCTCGGCGGCGCCGGCGTCCTCCGCGACCGCCAGCACCGCCCCCGAGTCCCGGACGATCCACTCCGCCTGCTCCACCGCGGACGTCGGGTACACCGGCACCACGCACGCGCCGGCCGCCCAGGCGGCGAAGTCCAGCAGCGTCCACTCGTACCTGGTCCGCGACATCAGCACGATCCGCGCGCCGGGGCCCACCCCGACCGCGAGCAGGCCGCGGGCCAGCGCCGCGACCTGCTCGGCGAACTCCCGGGCCGTCACCCCCCGCCAGGAGCCGTCCGACCGGCGGCGGGACAGCACCACCGCCTCCGGCGCGGCCTCCGCGTTGCGGAACGGCAGGTCGCCCAGGTTCCCGCCCGCGGGCGGCGGCACCAGGTACGCGGCCCTGGCCTCGACCACCCGGTCGCCGGTGCGCAGCACCTCGACGGGCGGACGGGCGGCGCGGGCGGCACGGGCGAGGGGGTGTGCCATGAGCGGACTCCCTTGGACGGGGGTGGGGGTCCGCCCAGGGTATGTACTCGCCAGTAAACTTACTAGACGGTAAGTTACTTGACAGTTGCGGCACTTGGGCCACCAGGGGCTCGGGCGAGAACGGCGGGTCGGTGCTGCTGACGGCCGGAGCCCGTCGAAGTGTCCGTGCTGCTGCGTGTCGTGAACGGAACCGGAAGCCGATGCGCGCTCCGGCAGTGAACCGCTCGCAGACCCGGGCTCGCCGTTCCCCGAGCCCCTGGCGGGGCTCGTTCTCAGCCCTCTTCGGGGGTGGGGGGCTTGGGGAGGAGGCGTTCGCCGTCGCGGGTGCCGCCGGTGCGGGCGATGGTGCGGCGGTCGGTGGAGAGGTAGTCGCGCAGGACCAGTTCCACCGCGTCCTGGGGGGAGGTGGTGCCGGCCCGCATCATCACTTCCAGGGCCAGGTCCGCGTCCAGCGTGATCGTCACCTTCGCCATGCTGCCGCTCCCGGTCGTCGAGCCTTCTCCCAGGGCGAGGATAGGCCGCTGCCCCCGGGGCCGACCAGGGTCCCCGGGGGCAGCGGCGGTTCACCGCTCGCGGATCAGACGCGGCCCGCGAAGTCGGGGGCCCAGTCGGCGATGGTCTCGGTGCGGACGCCGGAGCGCGGGTTCGCGGCCTCGACGTACTTGCCGTCGCCGATGTACAGCGCGACGTGGTAGACGCCCGAGTTGGCGCCGTTGTTGGACCAGAACAGCAGGTCGCCCGGCTGCAGGCTGTCCAGCGAGACGCGGGTCGAGTAGTCCGCCTGGTCGGCGGCGACGCGCGGCAGGCTGATGCCGGCCTGGCGGAACGCGGCCTGGGTCAGGCCCGAGCAGTCCCAGCCGCCGTTGCCGGTGCCGCCGTAGACGTACGCCTGGCCGACCTTGGACAGCGCGAAGTCGATCGCCGCGGCCTTGGAGCCGGTCGCCTTGGTCGCGGTGGTCGCGGTGTCGGCGGTCGTGGTGGTGGTCGCGGTCTTCGCCGTGGTGGTGGCAGTGCTCGCGGTGCCGGTCCAGGACTTGGTGGTGGAGGACTTGGTGGTGGAGCCGCCGTTCTTCCAGGACGAGCCCTTGTACGAGGAGGAGGACTTGGTGGCCGGCGCGGACTGCTGCGCGGTGCTGCTGCCGCCGCCCAGCGAGAGCTGCTGACCCGGGTAGATCACGTCCGGGCCCTCGGTGAGGACCGAGCGGTTCAGGTCGTACAGCTTCTGCCAGCCGCCGTCCACGTGCTGGCTCTGCGCGATGGCGGACAGCCAGTCGCCCGCCACGACGGTGTAGCTGCCGGCCGACTGGGTGTCGGTGGCGGCCGGGGCGCTCTGCTGGGTCTGGGTCTGGGCCTGCGACTGCGACTTGCCCTGCGACCAGGAGTGCTGGGACTGGCCCTTGCTGCTGCCGCTGGACTGCGACTGCGACTGCGAGGAGCTGCTGCTGTCCGAACCGGTGGCGGAGGACGAGGACGAGGAGCCGGAGGTGTCGACCTGGGGGGCGGCGCCGCCCTTGGTCAGACCGGCCTGGACGGAGCAGACCGGCCAGGCGCCGGGGCCCTGGACGGCCAGCACCTTCTCGGCGACGGCGATCTGCTGGTCCTTGGTGGCCAGGTCGGCGCGCGAGGCGTACGCGGTGCCGCCGAACTCGGCCCAGGTGGAGGAGGTGAACTGCAGGCCACCGTAGAAGCCGTTGCCGGTGTTGATCGACCAGTTGCCGCTGGACTCGCACTGCGCGACCTTGTCCCAGGTCGCCACGGTGGCGGCGGAGGCGGTGCCGGTGGTCAGGCAGGGGATGGTGAGGCCGATGCCGACGACGCCGGTGGTGGCGATCAGTCGGCGGGCTCGCTTGGCGCTGATGGGCAGCATGAAGAAGCGTTCCTCTCCCACGCCTGCGAGGTGAGCTGTCGGATTCGGGCTGGAGTTGCCCGGCCGCGCGCACCGCGTGGTGCGCCCGGCTTCACCCCAAGCCCCGTACGGCCTCTCGGCCGCCCGGGGCGACTTACCTGGTTCCCCCGCCCCTGCCGTGGTGCGTTGTGCATGAGCCGGCCCACCCGGCGGCAGGACTCGGCGTTCCGGGTGAGCTGGGTTCGTGTGTCCACGAACGTGGGCAGGAGATTAAGCGGAATTAAGGAGGATTCGCAAATGCCTGTGACCGCCGTCACGGTGTGCGAAATTCGTGATCAAGGAACATTCGGCGAACTCCCGGGCCGCTGGCCGGGCCTGGCCGCGCGTCAGGCGATAACTGATCTTGTGCCCGTTTTGGGTGTTATACTAATCAGTGAGGGAATATTCGGCATATGGGGTGGTTTGCCGAGAGGCATTTGTGCCTGATTTCCGATTCGTCCGGTGCGTCGGGGCCCGTGGCGGGGCCGTGGCCGAATGGTCGAACTGATGACTGACGGTACGTCAGAATGCTTAAGCGAAACGGAAGTCGCCGCTTTCCGGCGGCCGTTCTGCCTATGCTGCCCCCGACAACGCGGGGTCGCGGGCCCCGGAAGGGCGGCCGAGGTGGAACAGCAGCGGAACGGCGAGCAGCCGCCGGCGCGGCACCGGCGGCCGCTGGTCGGGCGGCGCAGGATGCTGACCTGGCTGGCGGTCGGGACGGTGACGGCGCTCGGCGGGGGAGTGGTCCTGCGGCAGTCCCGGGCGGGGGCCGACGAACCCGCCGCGCGGCCCGCCCCGGGCGGCGGCAGCGGCAGCCCGGCGG
>NZ_JBSGET010000086.1:0-35690 GCF_053603035.1 Kitasatospora sp. NPDC004272
CCTCGGTGAGCACCGACTCCGGGTGGAACTGGACGCCCTCGACCGGGAGTTCGCGTTGCCCCGGCCGCCGACGGGTCAGGCCGTCCGCAGCGCCTCGAAGCGGTCCCGGAGCTGGGCCCGGCGCAGCTTGCCGATGCCGGTCTTCGGGATCTCCTCGCGGGCCACCGCCAGGACGTGGGTCGGCTCGACGCCCAGCCGCTCGGCGACCCGGGCCCGGACCGCCCGGGCCGGGTCGCCGCCGGGCGCGACGGCGCGGGGGTGGTAGAAGACCGCCAGCTGGTCGTCGTCGACCAGGCAGGCGACGGTGAACGAGGGCTCCACGAAGTCGAGTTCCTCGACGGCCGCCTCGATCTCGTGCCCGTAGCAGGTCACCTCGCCGAGCTGGATGAGGTCGTCGGCCCGGCCGGTGACGGTCAGGACGCCGCCCTCGATCCGGGCCAGGTCGCCGGTCTTGAACCAGCCGTCCGGGGTGAAGGACTGCCGGTTCTGCGCCGGGTTCCGGAAGTAGCCGCCGGTGATCGACGCCCCGCCCGCCTGCAGCCGGCCCAGCGTGCCCTCCGGGACCGGTTCGCCCGCGTCGTCCACCACCCGCACCGCGGTGCCCGGCTGCGGGCGGCCGGCCGGGACGTGGCGGTCGTCGGCGCCGGCCGCGGTGACGGCGGTGAACTCGCAGTCCACCACGCCCGCCGAGGTCTCCGACATGCCCCAGCCCGGGTGCATCGCGTCCCCGGGCAGCCCGAACGGTGCCAGCAGCTCCAGGAACCGGCGGACCACCCGGCCGCGGATCGCCTCCCCGCCGTTCATGATGTAGCGCAGGCAGCTCAGGTCCCAGTCGCGCCCGGCCAACCGTTCGGCCCGGTCGTTGATCAGGCCGAACGCGAAGTTGGGCGCCCAGGTGGTGTCGATCCGGTGGCGGTGGACCGCGTCCAGCCAGCGCAGCGGGTCGGCGAGCACCCACGCGGTGCGCGCGTGCACCTGGTGGCAGCCGAGGAAGACGTCCCGGACGTGGAACATCACCAGGCCGCCGACGTGGTCCAGCGCCATCCAGTTAAAGCTCCGGGTGGCCCGGCCCAGGCGGTTGGCCAGCGCGGTGGCGGCACTGCGGCTCAGGATGTTGCGGTGGGTGAGCACCACCGCCTTGGGCACGCCGGTGCTGCCGGAGGTCAGCAGCAGCACCGCGGTGTCCTCCGGGGCCGCCCGGTGCCAGGACCGGTCGGGGGCGTGGCCGAGCAGCGCGCGGGTGTCACCGAGCAGTGCACCGGCCCAGCCCGGGTCGGCGACGGTCTCCGCGGCGACCGGCTGGCCGCTTCCGGTGACCACCCAGGGCCGGCCGTACCCCTGCCAGACCCGGTGCAGCAGCGACGGCGCGTCGGCTGCCGCCGCGCTGACTGGCATCGGCACGAAGCCGCCCAGCACGCAGGCCCAGAACGCGGCGAGCAGTTCGGGGTCCCGGCCGACCTGCAGCACCACCGTCTGGCCCGGCCGGGCCCCGCCGGCCCGCAGGCCGGCCAGGATCCGCGCCGCGTTGTCGAGCAACTCCCGGTAGCCCAGGGAGGATTCGGTGCCGTCCTGGTGAACGAACTGGATCCCCTCCGGGCCGTCGGAGCGGGCGGCGCGCAGCAGCGCCTCGCCGAGGGTGTCCAGGCCGGGTGGGACGGCGGGGCCGCCGTCGAGCAGCGAGCCGGTCATGCCGCCGCCTCCTCGGCGGCGGCGGCGACCAGGACCAGCGGGCCGCGCCCGTGGAACGGCGCGGGCTCCTTCCGGAAGCCGCCGTACTCGGCGGTGACCACCAGGCCCGCCTCGGCGAGCAGCTCGCGGACCTCGGGCCCGGTCAGTACGGCCTGGTCGAAGAAGTTGTCGTACATCGCCACCCGGCCGTCGGCCTCCCGGACCAGCAGGGTCTCCTCGTTGCGCCAGTTCGCCGCGTGGGCGTTGATCGACTGCCGGACCAGCCGGGTGATCAGCAGCTCCCCGGTGCGGTGGTGGGCGATCGTGTACGGCTGGTAGGCGTCCACGAAGTTGAGCAGGTGGCCGAACTCCAGCACCACCTTGCCGCCGGGGCGCAGCAGGCCGCGCACGGTGCGCAGCAGCGGGCGGAGCTCGGCCCGCGGCAGGTAGTTGAGGGTCATGAAGAGGCTGTAGACCAGGTCGAAGCGGTCCTCGGTGGTGAACTCCTCGGCCCGGCCGTGGACGTACGCCAGGCCCGTGCCGCCGGCCTGGCGGGCGTGGTCGACGAAGGCGGCGCTCTGGTCCACCCCGACGCCCCGGTAGCCGCGGGCGGCCAGGGCGCGCAGGTTGGTGCCGGTGCCGCAGCCGAGGTCGAGCACCCGCCCGCCGGCCGGTGCGTGCGCGGCGAGGAACTCGGTCTCCCCGGCGAGGTCGCGGAAGCCGCCGCGCATCGCCTCGTAGTAGCGGCCCGGGAATTCGAAGCTGTTCAACGTGTCACCTTCTCGGTCGACGGGACGAACGGTGTGCCGGCGCCGGCGGACGGGCCCGCCTTGCGCCGCTTGCGGAAGTCGCGCGGAGTGATGCCGTAGCGGTTGCGGAAGAGCCGGCTGAAGTGCGAGGCGCCGTAGAGCCCGTTGCGCTCGCCGATCACCGCGACCGGCAGGTGGTCGCGGGCGGGATCGGCGAGTTCGGCCCGGCAGCGGGCCAGCCGCTCGTCCCGGATCCAGCGCGCCGGGCTGGTGCCGTGGTCCTGGAACGTCTTCTGCAGGTAGCGCAGCGACACGTGGTAGCGCTCGGCGAGCAGCGCCGGGCTGAGGTCGGGGTCGGCCAACTGCTCCCGGACGAAGGCCTGGACCCGCAGCATCAGCGCCTGCTTGGCCACCTGGGTGTCCGCCGCCGCGGTGGCCCGCAGCCGCTCGCTGAACAGCGCGGCGGCCAGGCCGACGATGCTGTTGCCGAGCAGGTCCTCGGCCGTGTCGATGTCCGGCCAGTGCCGTCCCACGCCGGCCAGCAGGTCGGCGGTGAGCGCGGCCAGCCCCTGGCCGCCGTCCCAGGAGCGCGCGGTCAGCGACGCGGCGTCCCTGGGCGTCAGCCCGACCAGGCTGTGCGGCAGCAGCGCCTGCACCAGGCTGAACCGTTCCAGCGTGATCACCTTGTAGGGGCGGGTGCTGTCGAAGCAGACCAGTTGCGGGCTGCGCACCGCGACGTGGCGGCCGTCCTGGAACACCCAGAGCTCGCCGGAGAGCGGGCGGACCAGCCGCAGCCAGCCGGTCTCGGCGGGGTCGGCGGCCCGATGGGGCCGGATCAGCTCGTGCGGACCGCCGGCGGCGTAGGAGACCCGCACCGCCCCGAACGCCCGTCTCGCGAGGGTGCCCCGGAAATCCTCGTCACCGTTGCGGGTGATCTGCGCCGAACCGGCCGGCTGATCCGAATCCGCTTCGGTGCCTATCGACTGACGGAGGTTCAGGAGATCCGTGGGCATCATCCATATTCCCTTCGAAATCGGTACCCGCCGGGTCGAACAACTTGAACACGGAGACATCCGCATTTGCCACAGTCATCGAAACCTTCCATTCGGAACCCGGGCGGCCGGACGGCGGTAAGGCGCGCCCGGCCGCCCGCGGCGGACCGGCGGCCTCACCAGCTGTTGACGAGTCCCTCCGGTGCCGACGCGTCCGACTCCTCGCCCGGCTGGACGGTCCAGCCGCGCTCCTGCAGCCGCTCGGCGAGCACCGGCGCGGCGGCCGGCGAGACCTGCAGCTCGACCCGGCCGCTGGGCCGCCCGGTGGAGTGCTCGATGGCCATGTCCTCGACGTTGACGCCGAGTTCGGAGACCACCGCGAGCAGCCGGGCCAGCTCGCCGGGAGCGTCGCCGATCAGCACGTGCACCGGGACGCAGTCGGCCGGCGCGTCCCCGTGCTTGCCGGGGATCCGGGACCGGCCCTGGTTGCCGCGCACCAGCAGGTCGGCCATCGTGGTCGTGCCCTGGGCCCGCTCCTCGGCGGCCTCCCGGGCCAGTTCGCGCAGCGCGCCGACCGCCACGGCGAGGTCCTCCGCGAGGTCGTCCAGCACGTCGGCGACGGCGGTGGCGTTGCCCTCCAGGATGTCCACCCAGAGCCGGGGGTCGCTGCCCGCGATCCGGGTGACGTCCCGCAGGCCCTGCCCGGCCAGCCGGGCGGCGGCGTCCGGCATGTGCCGCAGCCGGGCTGCCATCAGCGCGGAGACCAGGTGCGGGGTGTGCGAGACCAGGGCGACGGCCCGGTCGTGCGCGGTGCTCTCCATGATCACCGGCACTCCTCCGCAGAGCGTCACCAGTTCGAGCACCCGGTTGAGCGTCTCGCTGTTGGTGTCCGAACGGGGCGTCAGCACCCAGGAACGCCCCTCGAACAGGGTGGCCGTGGCGGCCAGCGGGCCGGAGCGCTCCTTGCCGGCCATCGGGTGGCCGCCCAGGTAGCTGGTCGGGTCGGCGGCGAGCGCCAGCACGTCCCGCTCGGGGCCGGCCTTCACGCTGCCCACGTCGGTGTAGCAGTGCGCCAGCCGCCTGGCCTGCTGCTCGGCCAGCACCACGCCGATCTGCCCGGGCGGCACGGCGAGCACCGCCACGTCCACCGGTTCGGCGGGCCGGGTGGTCACCCCCGCGCCCAGCACGGCGGCGGTGCGGACCGCCGACTCGTCGTTGTCCAGCAGGTGCACCCGGACGCCGCGCCGGGAGAGCGCGAGGCCGACCGAGGTGCCGATCAGGCCGGTGCCGATCACGGCCGCAGAGCGGATCATGACTACTCCTCCAACAGGTCGGGCTGCTCGGCGGTGATCTCGTCCCAGAGCAACTGGAAGCTGAACCAGCCCAGTTGCTCGTCGCCGAAGCCGGCGCCGGCGGCCAGTGCCTGCTCGTGGCTGAACGCCTCCGGGGTGCCCGCCGCCCGGGCCAGCAGCTGGACCTGCGCGCAGCTGTCATAGGTGAAGAACCAGTGCACGGCCTCGTCCAGCGAGCCGCCGACGGTGATCAACCCGTGGTGGCGGAGCAGGATGGCGCGGTTGTCGCCGAGCTTCTCCGCGATGTCGCGGCCCTGGGCCAGCGAGACCGAGGGGCCCTCGTAGTCCCGGTAGAGCACCTGGCGGCCATAGAAGGCGCAGGACTCCTGGTCGATCGGCTCCAGCAGCCGGCCGAGGGCGCCGAGTGCCCGGGAGTGCGCGGTGTGGCCGTGCGCGGCGGCGGTGGCGCCGGGGTGCAGCTCGTGGATCTGCGAGTGGATCACGAAGGCGCTCGGGTTGACCCGGTGCCTGCCCCGCACCACCCGGCCGCCGGAGTCCACGGCGATCAGGTCGGCCACCTTGACCCGGTTGAAGGAGACGCCGAACGGGTTGACCCAGAACTGGTCCGGGTACTCGGGGTCGCGGACCGAGATGTGGCCCGAGATGCCCTCCCCGAAGCCGTACTTGCCGAACAGGCGCAGGGCGGCGGCGAGGCGCTGCTTGCGGTGGCGGCGGGTCTCCTCGTGGGTGGCGAAGACGGGCTCGGTGGGGATCGGCAGGCCGGTACTGGTGTCCGCCAGGTAGGCGGCGGGCTCGGCGGTGCTGGTCATGGCACTCCTCGGTGCGGATCGGATCGGATCGGTGTGGATCGGTGCGGATCGGTGCGGTGCGACGGGGATCGGTGCGGGGCCGTGGGGTGCGGCGGTTCAGGCCCGCAGCAGCAGGCCCTGCGCGCGGGCGTCCCGGACGCCCTGCGCGTGCTCGTGGACGGCCTCGGCGATGTCCACCGCGCGGTCCACCAGCGAGGGCACGCCGAAGGTGAAGAAGAGCGAGCCGGAGGTGATGTTCCCGAGCCCGTAGAGCCGGGCGTCGGTCTCGCCGTCCACCACCATCCGGCTGGTGGCGCGGACGACGTCCAGTCCGCCGTGCCGGTGCCGCACGGCCGCCCGGCCGGCGGTCAGCGAGGCGACCAGCCCGGCGGCCCCGGTCGGGATCCTGTCCTCGGCGGCGTTCACCGCGTTGAGCACCCGGTCGACCCGGAAGGCCGAGCCCTCGGTGACCACCTCGAAGCCGCCGGACGGGCGGGCCCCGACGGTCCGCAGGCCGGAGCGGACCTCCAGCCGGCCGGCGTCCACCAGCTCCAGCAGCACCGCCGCGCTGCTCGGCGGCATCGGGCAGCACAGGCTCATGACGGTGCGGTAGTGGTGCCGGAGCACGTGCTCCCTGTCCCGCTCCGGCAGCAGCGGCCAGATGTCCGGGCCGGTCTCCGGCACCGCGCGCTGCAGGATCCGCAGGCCCAGGTCCGGGGAGTTCACGTCGGCCAGCTGCCGGCGCAGCCGGGCCACCGGGTCCTCCTGGTCGATCCGGGTGATCTCCGGCAGCACGGCGTCCAGGGCCGCGCCGGCGTCGCGGAGCTCGGCCCGCACGATCTCGACGATCTCGGGCAGCGGGACCTCGCGCCGGACCCGGGCCAGCGCCCGCATCCGCTCGGGCGTGATGTGCTCCAGCTCGAACGGGACGTACCGCTGCCGGACGCCGGGCAGCACGCCGCGGCGCGAGAGCAGGCTGATCGGGCCCCGGTGGCCCTGCGCGTCGAGCGCGAGCACCAGGTCGACGGCGGTCAGGCCGCTGCCGATCACCGCGATCCGCTCCTGCGGATCGACCTCCCGCAGGGTGTCCGCGACCGGGTAGGGGTCCTGGACGAAGCCCGGCGCGCCGCGCAGGCCGAAGACGTCCTTGGGGCCGTCGCCGCCCACGCAGAGCACCACGTAGTCGAAGGCCCGGGCAGCGCCGTGCCCGGTGTGCAGCAGGACCCGCTCGGCGGTGCGCCGGGCGGCGGTGACCGCCGAGCCGACCAGGTCGATCCGCCAGCCGCGCTGCCGCAGGGTGGTGAGCGCGGTGTGCGCGGAGTGCTCCAGGTACTGGCCGTAGACGCTGCGGGAGACGAACCGGGCGCCCGAGCGCGGGTCGATGCCGTCCCGGCGGCCCAGCACCCGGTCGCGGTCGGCCAGCCAGCGCTCGAAGTGGCCGAGGTCGCCGGCCCGCACCGACATGTCGTCGGGCAGCGCGTTGACCTTGAGAGCCGGTGCGTCGACCTGGTAGGCACGCCCGCGCCAGAGGTGCGCGGACGGTTCGAAGACCGTCAGGCTGCCGGGCGGCCCGTCCAGTCGGGCCACCGCGTCGATCAGGCAGACCGCGGACGCGCCGCCACCGACGACGCCGATCGAGATTCCAGCGCTCATCGGGTCACACCCGCTCGTGCTCGAACCGGTGGAACGCCCCCTGCAGGAAGATCAGCGGAGCGCCGGCCCTGCGCACGCCCAGTGCGACCACCTCGCCGATGACCATCACGTGATCGCCGGCCACCAGGTGGTCGCGGTAGCGGCACTCCATCCAGGCCGGGGCGTCGAAGAGCAGGGCGCCGGTCCGCTCGCCCGGCACGGTGGGTACCTGTCCGAGGGCCTCGTCGCGCTGCTGCCTGGACCGGGCGAAGGCCCGGGCCAGTCGCTCGGAGTCGGCGTCCAGGATCGAGATGCCCCAGACCCGGGACTCCATCAGGTCGGCCAGGAAACTGGAGTCGCCCCGGATGCTCAGCGAGACCAGTGGCGGATCGAGCGAGACGGAGGTGAGGGAATTGGCGGTGAATGCGTGGTGGCGCCGACCGGGCGCCCGGTCCGAATAGGTGGAGACGACGCAGACCCCTGTGGCGAAATTGCGCATCACCTCGCGCAGATCGCCTGCCCCGGCCGGTCGCTCTGGTTTCGTCTTTTCCATGTGCCAGACGTTACCGATCGACGCGGCCGGGGATTTCCCTCGGTGCGCACCGGGAATTGTCGATCCGCGACCCGCCCGGCGGCGGCCGAAATGTCAGGCGACTCCTCTGAAGGCGATCCTTTGAGCTCTTTGCCGGACCGGTGCGATCGGGAATCCGGAGAAGTTCCGGGCGTGGAGGGCGGCGATATCCAGGCGGGCCTCCTCGATCGCGGTGATGATGCGCTCGGCGTGCGGCAGCAGCCGCCGGCCCGCCTCGGTGAGCGCGACCCTTCGCCCGCTCCGGTCGAAGAGCGACACCCCGACGGTGTCCTCCAGGTTCTGGATCTGGGCGGTCACGCTGGACTGGGCGTAGTTGAGGTTGCGCGCGGCGCTGGTGAAGCTCAACTCGGCCGCCACTTCGCAAAAGGCACGTAATTGCTGAAGATGCACGACAGGCTCCTTCTCCTCGACCCGCGGGACGCGGTTGCAGCAGATCGAAACAAAGGTGCAGGCCGCAGGGCAACGGTTGATCGAAGATGCCGATAAAGGTTGGCTAACTTGCGGACTCCGACATAAATGGATGAAGCACCAGGAATCGATCCGACCCCGGTGATCAATAGGAATAAAAATGCCCTGTCCCCCCGCGGTGCGGGAGGACAGGGCGGCAGGTGGGTGCGTGTTCCGGTCAGTGGGAGGCGAGGGCCCGGCGGCGGGCATTGCCGCGAACTCCGGCAATCAGCGCGATAAGCATGGTGACGGCGGAAATGCCAGTGACCACGTACATGCCGGTGTGGTAGTGGTGGAGCAGTTGCCCGTGGGTCTGCGAGTCGTCGCCGCCGCCCGCCATGGTGGCGGTGACCACCGCGAGCACCACCGCGGCGCCGACCTGGTAGCCGGTCTGCAGCACGCCGGCGGCGAGGCCCTGCTCCTCGTCCGCCACTCCGGCGGTCGCCTGCACGTTCGCGGCGGGGAAGGAGAACGGGAAGGCGATGCCGATCAGCACCACGCTCGGCAGGATCGCCGTCCAGTAGGAGGAGCTTTCGCCGATGCCCCAGAACAGCACGTAGGAGAGGGTGTAGGCGACGAAGCCGGCGAAGATCATCCAGATCGGGCCGAACTTCGAGACGGCCCGGCCGATCCGCGGCGCGATGGTCATGATCAACAGGCCGATCGGCAGGAAGCCGAAGGCCATCTCGATCGGCGACCAGCCGCGCAGCGACTGCATGTACAGCCCGCCGATGAACTGGAAGCTCATGTAGGTGCCGAGGATCGCGGCAGCGGCCAGGCTCGCCCCGACCAGCGAGCGGTTGCGCAGCAGGCCGAGCCGGAGCAGCGGGCTGGCCGCCCGGCGCTCGGCCGCGACGAAGACCGCGAGCAGCACCAGGAAGCCGGCGAACTGCCCGAGGGTCCGGCCGGAGGTCCAGCCCTTGGCCGGCGCGTCGACGACGGTGTAGACGAGCAGCAGCATCGCGGCGGTGATGCTCACCGCGCCGACCAGGTCGTAGTCGCGCGGCGCCGCGGAGCCGCCGCCCGGCTGGTCCTTGGGCACCAGGGTGATGCCCGCGGCCAGCACCACCAGCGCCACCACGACCGGCAGGAAGAAGGTCCACCGCCAGTCGACCTGGGTGAGCAGGCCGCCGATGATCACACCGGTCGAGTAGCCGACCGCACCGCAGGCGGTGTAGATGCCGAGCGCCCGGTTGCGCTGCGGGCCCTCGGCGAAGGTGGTGACGATGATCGAGAGGCTGGCCGGGGCGGTGAAGGCCGCGCCGACGCCCATGATGAAGCGGGCCACGATCAGCAGCGTGCCGTCATTGGCCACGCCGCCGACCAGCGAGCCCACGGCGAAGACCGAGACCGCCGCGAGGAAGACCCGCCGTCGGCCGAGCAGGTCGGCCGTCCGGCCGCCGAGCAGCAGGAAGCCGCCGAAGCCGAGCACGTAGGAGCTGACCACCCACTGCACGGAGGCGGTCGACATGTCCAGGTCGGCCTTGATCGGCGGCACCGCGATGCCGACCATGATGTTGTCCAGCGCGTCCAGGAACATCGCGCCGCAGACCGCGATGAGCATGCCCCACTGGCGGAATCCCCACGTGGTGGCGGCGTCCGCGGACGCCGGGTCGGCGACCTCGCCGCCGGCCGTGACTTCGCTTGAGGTTGACATCAACTTTCCCGTCTCTTCGGTGGGTCGTTCGGGTCGGTGCGGTCCGGGGGCCGGACGCCCCGACGTCCCTCCGCCCGCGCCGTGGAGCGGACGGAGGAACGGGCGCCGGCCGCGTCCGGGTCAGCCCCGCAGCCCCAGCGGGAACGGGGCCAGCGGGGTGCCGCCGAGCAGGTGCGCGCCGGCGGACTGCAGGATCTGGTCCTGGGCCAGGATGTGCTGGCACATGGTGTGCAGGTCGCGGACCCAGCGGTCGAGCGGCGAACTGCGGTAGATCGCGGCGGTGCCGACCAGGTCGGCCATCCGGATCGCGATCGAGCGGGCGGTGCGGAAGGCGTTGACCCGGGTCAGGGCGTTGGAGACCTGCTCCTCCTCGGTCGGCTCGATCCCGGCCCGCAGCCGCTCCCACTGCCGGTCCAGGCTGGCGTAGACCGCGTCCCGGGCCACCGAGAGGCTCATCTCCGCCTCGGCGACGGCCGTCTGGATCCGGTAGCTCTGGCCCCACGGCACTTCGGTGACCCGCTCCAGCTTGGTGGCGGCCAGCTCCCGCACGTGGTCGATGACGGCCCGGGCCACGCCCAGCGGCACGCCGGGGACGTTGCCGAGGATCGCGTCCTGGACGGTCAGCGGACCGGTGCCGCGCGAGTGGCCGAACCGGAAGGTGTGCTCCTCCGGGACGAACAGGTCGGTCGCCCGGTAGTCCCGGCTGCCGCTGCCGGCCAGGCCGGTGGTGTACCAGGTGTCGATGATCTCGAACTCGTCCGGCCGGCCCATCACGACCAGCCAGTGCACCGGCTCGCCGTCCGGGCCGGGCTCGGGCTTGCCGTCCCGGGTCACCAGCAGGCCGCCGACCAGCCAGTCGGCGTGGGTGACGCCGCTGCCGAACTGCCAGCGCCCGTTCACCCGGTAGCCGCCGGGCACCCGCTCGGCGGTGCCGGACGGGAAGATCATCCCGGCGGTGATCAGGTCGGGCGAGCCGACGATGGACCGCTCGACCGACTCGGGCAGGCACCGGGCGTACACCCAGGTGTCCATCCCGATCATCGCGCACCAGCCGGCCGCGGCGTCACCGGTCGAGAGCGCCTCGACCACCCGGCACTGGTCGGCGAAGGACATCTCCGGCCCGCCCAGCGACTTGGGCATCGCCACCCGGAACGCGCCGGTCCCGCGCACCAGTTCCACCACGTCGGCCGGCAGCCGGCGCTCCCGCTCGATCTCCTCGGAACGCTTGCGCAACAGCGGCGCCGCGGCCTCGGCCCTGGCCAGGATCTCCTCGCCGGAGAGCTCGCCGGTCTCCGTGCCCGCGGGCACCTGCAGAGTCTGCGTAACGGTCATGCCACACCTTCCAGGTCCGGTCGGGCGTGTCGGTGGTCTCGTCGCGCCGCGCCCTGTCCGGCGTCGACGACCGTCACGCTAGCCAGGCCGCCGGGCTGCTTTTCGGCCGAACGCGCACCCACTGTGGTGTGATCGCGCACGCTCCTGCCCCTAACCAGATTGATGCCTCATTATGGTTATAAGGCCAGCGAACACCACCCCGTGCTAACCTGTCAACATGGCCAGTGTGGTTGTAGAGGATGCGGAGCTGCTGCTCGATCTGCTCAACACCCGCCCGATCGTCAACGGGGTCGCGAACGACCGCCTGGCGGGCGCCGCCGGTGCACGGTGGCTGGGCGCGCACGGCCTGCCCGACTCTCCCGCCGACGCCGCCGCCGCCCGCCGGGTCAGGGACGCGATCACCGCCGTCCTGCGCGGCCGGGCCCGGGCCGAGACGCTGCAGCCGCTGCTGGCCGGTGTCAGCCGCACCCCGGTGGTCGAACCCGCGGGCGTGCGCTGGGAACTGCACACCGGCCCGGCCGAGCCGTTCGGGGTGCGCTGCGTGCTCGCCTGGTCCCGGCTGGCCGAATCGCTGCCGGGCCGGCTGCGGCCGTGCGCCAACGAGGAGTGCGGGCTCTTCCTGCTCGACCGCAGCCGGGCCAATGCCCGCCTCTGGTGCTCGATGTCGGCCTGCGGCAACCGCCTGAAGGCCCGCCGGCACTACCGCCGGGTGGCCGGTCGCGCAGACTGACCGGCCGTCAGGAGGGTGTCCCGGCGAGGAGGTCGAGCATGAGCTCGGCGCCGAAGCGGGCGGCGCCGAGGCCGGTGTGGCCGGCGGCGCGGGCGACCCTGCCGTGGTGGGTGGGGTCGAAGAAGCGGGTGCGGGTGTTCAGTCGGGCGGACCGCCGACTGGCTGAGCAAGGTCGAGTGGTGGGTGGGGTCGAAGAAGCGGGTGCGGGTGTCCACGGCGACGCCCTCGCGGTCCCGGAGGCCGTCGGGGAGGGTGGGGAGCCGGTCCCGGCGCGTGTGGCGTCCCGCATGTCTGCGGCGGGAGCGCGACGCCAACGGCGCTGACCTGAGGGGACGGGAGGGCGGGCCGGTCAGGGGCGGCGGGTGGCGAGCAGGGTGGACAGGTCGGGGGCGAGGCGGATCTCGGTGGTGAGCAGGGCGGGGTGGTCGTACCAGACGGTGCGGCCGGTGTCGGGGGCGCCGCCGTGGGTGGGCGGCCAGGCGGTGAGGGGGGTGAGGTCGTCGACCACCAGGGTGCCGCCGGGGGTGAGCAGGCGCTGCGGGTCGGCGGCCGCGGTCTGCTTGCCGTTGCCGCCGCCGTCCAGCACCAGCAGGTCGAACGGGCCGTGCCGGTGGATCGTCGTCCAGTCGCCGTGCAGGACCTCCAGGTCGGCCACGTCGGCGAACAACTCCCGTACCGCGTGCACGAGTTCGACCTCCCGTTCGACGCTCACCAGGGGGACGCCCGGGCGCCGGCCGGCGATCAGCCAGCCCAGGCCGACGCCGCAGCCGGTGCCGGTCTCGCCGATTCCCCCGGCCGGGCCCGCGCCCGCCGCGAGGGCCTGCAGCAGGCGTCCGTGTTCCGGGCGGCAGGACTGGGCGAATCCCCGGCGGGTGGCCAGTTCGACGGCCCGGGCGACGGGTTCGGGCAGGGCGGCGGCGTGGGCGGCGTAGGAGGAGGTTCCGAGGGTGGACATGCGGTCACGCTAGCGTGGCGGAGGGTGAAGTCATGGGCGTGCGGCGGAAGTTCAGTGCCGGCGGCGGGAGTGCAGCAGCGCTCCGGCGCCCAGGGCGCACAGGCCCAGCGCGGTGGCGCCCAGGGCGAGGGCGTTGCCGTCGGCGCCGGTGTCCGGCAGCGGGACGGGGGTCGGACCGGTGGACTCGGGCGTCGGGACCGGGGTGGGGGTCGGCGTCGGGATCGGGGTGGGGGTCGGCGTCGGGGTGGGCGTCGGGCTCGGGCCGGGTTCCTCGGACATGGTCGGGTGCGGGCTCGGGCTGGGCGAGGGGGACGGGCTGGGGGAGGGGCTGGGGGAGGGGCTGGGGCTGGCGTTCGGGCAGGTGACGTGGACCTCGCCGAGGCGGGCGCGGGTGACCTGGCCGGTGTACAGCCGCTGGCCCTGCGGGTTGTTGAAGGTGCCCGAGATGTCGACGTCCAGCCAGGCGTCCCCGGTGTACTGGCGGCTCTGCACGGCCGGATCGGCGTGCTGGGTCACCGTGACGTCCAGCGTGGACGGGCCGATGGTGGCCGGCAGGCCGAGGTCCGCGCCGGTGATCTGCAGCCGGGTGGTGCCGACCGGGACCCGGCGGCCGAGGACGGTCACCTCGTCCCCGTCGGTGTGGTTGTAGGCCAGCGCGAACGGGCCGACCGGCGGCGGGACGCACTCGGCGTAGGAGTCCAGGGAGGCCACCGAACCGGCCTCGATCGGGCCGTAGTGGATGAGCTCGGTGGAGTTGAACCACACCACCAGGTTGGTGAGTTGGGCCTGCGCGAAGTACTCGGACGGGTCGGTGGCGGTCTGCGTGGTCCTGGTGGCGACGGTGATCCGGGACAGCATCCCGTCCGGGTCCGAGGAGAAGTCCGCCACGTCGGTGTCGGGCACCGTGGTGGAACGCGCGGTGCCGTACGCGCCGTGGTACGCCGACAGGCCGATCGCGGGGACGTCCTGGTTGGTGAGCTGCACCAGCGTCGCACTGGCCAGGTCCCCCGGCGCGGCGGCCGCGGGGCGCGCGGAGGGGAGCAGGGCGACCGCCGCGACGGCGCCGGTGGCGGCGAGGACGGCGGTGGCGGCGCGCAGCCGGGGCGCGCGGTTGATGAGGGGCATCGACCACACATAACAGGGCGAAAGGTGCGGCCGGGGCGCGGCACGCCCGGTGGCGCACCGGTGGCGCGGCGCGGCCGGTGCGCGGCACGCCCGGTGGTGCGGCGCGGCCGGGGCCGGACGGCGCACCGGGTCCGTGTGCGACACTTCTGGGCGTTCCGGACGCACCGCCCCGCCCCGGCGGCCGTGCGCACCGGACGCGGAGCGCGGGACGAGCACGGGAGCAGGGCGTGGACCAGCAGGACTTCGGGACGCGGGGTTCGCGGCAGCGCGTCCTGGCCGCCCTCGCCGAACGGCGGCGCACCGGCAGCCGCCCCGGCGCGCGCACCGACAGCCTGCGGATCGCCCTCGCCGTCGAGGGCGGCGGCATGCGCGGCATCATCTCCGGCGGCATGGCGCTCGCCCTCCACGAGGCCGGGCTCACCACCGCGTTCGACGCCGTCTACGGCGCCTCCGCCGGTGCGCTCACCGGCGCGTGGCTGCTCAGCGGCGACGCCGGACAGCTGGCCGGCTGGGCCGACCCCGAGTACGCCCGGGCCATGGTCCGCCCAGGCAACCCGCTGCGCGGCCGCCCCGTCGTCGACCTGCACCACCTGGTCGAGCACCTCTACGCGCACGTGGCCCGGATGGACTTCGACGCCATCCTCGCCAACCCCACCACCCTGCACCCGCTCGCCACCCACACCGGCACCGGCGCCTCCACCGACCTCCACCCGCTGCTCACCGACCCCGCCCGGCTGCGCCTCGCCCTGCGCGCCAGCGCCGCCCTGCCGCTGCTCGCCGGGCCGCCCGTCGAACTCGCCGGCAGCCACTACTACGACGCCGGGCTCGCCGAGTCCGTCCCGTTCCGCACCGCGCTCGCCCAGGGCGCCACCCACGTCCTGGTGCTGCGCTCGCGCGGCCCGCTCCCCGCCCCGGCGGACCCGGCGGACGGGCCCTCGCGCGGCTCCCGGCTGGTGGCCCGGACGGTGCTGCGCCGCTACCCGGGGGCGCTGCGCGACTCCTACCTGGGGCGGGCCGGGCGGCTGCTCGCCGACGAGGAACTGCTCGGCCGGCACGACCTCGACGCGCCCGCGGAGGGCCCCGCGGTGCTCTCCGTCCGCCCCGGCCCGGACGCCCCGAGGGTCGGGCGGCTGGCCCGGGACACCGGGCTGCTGCGGGCCGCGCTGGAGGCCGGGCGGGTGGCGATGGGGGAGCAGATCGCCCGGCTGCCCTGACGCCCGGGGCGCGGGGCCGGTGGGGGAGGGGTGGTCGGCGGGGACGGTGGAGGACGGGTGGTCAGCCGGCCCGGCGGAGCAGGATGCCGCGGCTGCCCGGGGCGAGGGTGCGCTGGGCGGGGAGCGGGTCGGCCAGGTCGATCTCCTCGACCAGCAGCCAGCCCTGTTGCGCGGACAGCCACGGGCGCAGCCGTCCGTCCAGGGCGGAGGGGGCCAGGGCGACGAACAGCAGGTCGGTGGGGAGGGCGTGCAGGAGTTCGAGGTCCTGGCCGGCGTGCAGGGTGTCGATCAGCAGCACCGCCCCGAAGCGGCGGCGGACGGGCGGCGGGGCGGCGAGGTCGGCCCCGCTCAGCCGCAGCCGGGCCCGGCCGCGCAGCCGGTCCCACAGCCGGGCCCGCAGGGCCGGGTCCGGTTCGGCGGCGTGCACGGTGTAGCCGGCCCGCAGCAGCCGTCCGGTCAGCGCGCCGTCGCCGGCGCCGAGTTCGGCCAGGGCGCCGCTGCCGGGCGGCCGGTGCCGGGTGACCCAGGCGGCGGTGGCGTCCAGCCGTTCGGCCTCGTACTCGGGGGCCAGTAGGGTCTCGGCCACGGTCACGTCCCGTCGCAGGTGTTCTCACGGCCGCGAACGCGGACTGCTACGACCCTAGCCACCTGTTTCGTTCGTGGTCCATACCACCACCGGGAAAAGTTTACGGTTCACGGTCAATTCACAGAGTGGGGGCCGTTGGTGGGAGCCGCCGGGGCCTTCGGGGTGAGGCGCCCGGGTCAGTCGACGGCCTCGAAGCCGTTGACGCCGTCCATGTCCTCGACGCTGTCGAGATCGAGCTCGAAGTCGTCGTCGTAGCGGTCGTCGTGCTCGGAGGTGGGCTTGCGCTCGGGGGAGACCCGGCCCAGTTGGAGGGCGGGGAACATGGTGGCGGGGTCGTCGGCGATGATGCCGTCGGGGTGGGCGGCGGCGTTCGGGTCCTCGGCGCTGACCCGGTTGCCGCTGCGGCGCTGGCCGCCGCGGATGGCGGAACCGCCGACCGGGCCGTAGCCGCCGTGGCCCATCGCCATCGCGCCCATCATGCCGGGCGGCACCGATCGGTTCGCCGAGTTGGTCACGGTGGAGGGCGAACTGCTGCCCGAGGAGCTGGAGTTGGCGGACCCCTCGGCGGAGGTCTGGGTCTCCAGGCGGGTGCTGCTCTTCGCGCTGCCGGAGCCGCTGCCCGGCACCGCGAGCCGGGTGGAGAAGCCCACTCCGCCGCTCTGGGAGCCGGCTCCGCCGCCCGTGGAGCCCGAGCCCGAACCGGAGCCGGAGCCGGAGCCGGAGCCCGAACCGGCGGCGTGCGAACTGCCGGGCAGGGACGGTTCCTTGAGGCCGAGGGTGCTGGTGCCGCTGCCCCGGCCGCCGCCGCTCCCGGAGCCGAGCGGGCCGAGCTTGGGCATCAGCGAGGCGAACGCGGCGAGTCCGGCGTCCCCGCCGCCCAGGCGTGGGCTGTTCAGCGCGGAGGCCGTGCCGCCGGGGGTGGCGTTCGGGCTGAGCGGGACGCTCGCGAAGGAGGTGAGGCTGTTCAGGACGGTGCTGTTGCTCTCCTCGTTCTCGTTGAGGTTGCCCGCCATCTTGTCCATCTTGTCGGCGGTGTCGCGGAACGAGGCGAGGATCCGGGTCAGGACGTCCTCGGCGATGGTCTGCAGCACCTTCTCGGCCGCCTCGATCACCAACTTGCCGAACTTGTCGCCGGATTCCCCCATCTTCAGGCTCTGCACGATCCGCTTGAAGCTGGTGCCGTTCGTCTCGATGTCGTCCGCGTCCCGGCGCAACCCAGCTGCGCACTCGGCGAGTTGGGCGAGGTCGATGGAGAAGCCCTGGCCGTTGGAGTTGCTGGCCGGGGTGGGCGCGATCTTCTCCGCGGCCTTCACGATCATGTCCTCGATCGGCCGGGTGATGGTCTGCGCGAGCTTGCCGACCGCCGCCTCCAGCAGCTGGTTCATGATCTCGCGGCCCATCCGCAGCACCGCCGCCGCGCTCCACGGGCCGGTGGACGAGGCGGCCGCCAACTGGGCCTGAATGGAGAAGAGCTGGGTGATCGACTGGGTCTTGGCCACCTCGACCACCACGGCCGCGGCGCGCAGCACCTTGGCCACCGTGTGGCAGATCTCGGTGATCGTCTTGGAGTACTTGGTGATGGTGCTCCACAGCTCCGAGAGCCGGTCCGCCGAATCACCCTGGTAGACCTCGTGCAGCAGGGTGAGCGCCTTGTCCGCCGTCATCTGGGCGCTGTCCAGCGAGCCGGCGAACTTCTCCAATTGGTCGGCCAGTTGGTTCAGTTCGTCCTCGTTGGCGCCCGGGAAGCGGACCCCGAGCAGACCGATGAGGTGGTTGAGCCCCGCCGGTAGTTCCACCGCCATTGCCGCCCCCAGTCGCTGCCCGCGGTAAGTCTCCGATCGCGCAGTGCGACGATACACATAGCGGACGTCATCGACCACCTGTCCGGGCCCCGTACAGGCACATTGTGGGCGAACCCCCGCGCCGTTACGGTGTGCGCCATGGCATGGGGATCATGGTGGCGCGGCCGGTCCGGCACCGGCCCGGGTGCGCCCGGCAGGAGTGCGGAACGGCCTTCCGCGCAGGCGGTGTTGGGTGCGGTGGCGGACGAACTGTCCGCGCTGCACGGCGAACAGTGGCGGGTCGCGGGCGAAGAGGTGCGCGGGCCCGGGGAGTTGGCGGTGCGGCTGGGTGCCCCGCCGGACGGCGACCCGCACCGGGTCGACCTGGTGTTCCTGGTCGACCGGGACCGCCCGGAGACCGCCGTCCCGGACCGGGTCACCGTGCTCGACGGCGGCGGCGCCGACGGCGGGGACCAGGACCCGGTGCGCCGGGGCGTCGAGGTGTGGGCGTCCACCGCGGGCGCCGCGCTGATCGAACTCGTCGCCCACAACGGCCGGTTCGCCGGCCACCTGGACCCGTCCGACCCGGACGGCCTGCCCGGCTGGCACGCCGTCCACGGCGGCGTGGTCGGCTGGGGCACCGGCAAGCGCTTCCACGACGTGCAGGACTGGCTGGTGCGCAACCCGGTGCTGCCCGCGCTCGCTCCCGCCCTGGGCGGGGACCTCGGCCGGGACCAACTCATCGGCGTGCAGGTCTCGTTCGGCGCCGGCGGGGGCGGGCAGAGCGCCGAGGTGCTGGTGCACGGCGAGCCGCACGCCGCGGCCTCCGCGGCCCTCGCCGCGCTGGACTGGCCCCGGGTTGCCGAGGGCGACTCGTACGCCCGGACCTTCGTCCTGCTGGCCCGCCGGGCTGGGACCCGGCCGCCGGCCGGGATCGGACTCCGGGCGGCGGAGCGGACGTAGCGCCAGCCCGCACGAGCAGCCGCCCGCACGATCAGCCGCCAGGCCGCCAGGCCGCCCGGTCGCCCGTTCACGCGGGCTGGCGGCTGCTCGCTGCTCGCTGCTCCGGGACGCCGGGACGCCGGGGGGCCGGGACGCCGCGGGGCGACGGGTGGTCAGGAGGACGGCGGTACTGCCGGGTAGTGCCAAGTGCCGGCCGGGGCGCGGTAGTCGGGCAGCCAGGCGGCGAGGACCTGGGCGGACGGGTAGAACATCGGCTCGGGGAGGGCGTCCAGGGCGACCCGCTCCCAGCCGGCGCAGGCGTGCGGCTCGGTCACCAGGGCCTCGGCCAGGCTCGGCGGGGCCAGCACCGCCGCCGTCACCCGGGTGCGGCCCAGCTCGTGGTCGAGCAGCACCGCCAGCACCCGCATCTCCCGGGCGGGCAGCACGATGCCGGTCTCCTCGGCCAACTCCCGTGCTGCGGCCGCCTCGAAGGACTCGCCGGGGTGGTCGACCTTGCCGCCGGGCAGGCTCCAGGTCGGCGACTCCCCGGCGGTGGTGCGCCGCCCGATCAGCACCCGCCCGTCCCCGGTCGGCACGATCACGCCCGCGCCGACCAGCGGCGGCAACGGGTGCGTCCCGAGCGGGGCCTGAGCGTCCGTCACCACTTGCCCTTCTGGTAGTCCTTCAGGAAGCAACCGTACAGGTCCTCGCCCAACTCGCCCCGGACGATCGGGTCGTAGACCCGGGCCGCGCCGTCCACCAGGTCGAGCGGAGCGTGGAAGCCCTCCTCGTGCAGGCGCATCTTCTCCGGGTGCGGGCGCTCGTCGGTGATCCAGCCGGTGTCCACCGCGGTCATCAGGATGCCGTCGGTCTCGAACATCTCCTGCGCGCTGGTGCGGGTCAGCATGTTCAGCGCGGCCTTGGCCATGTTGGTGTGCGGGTGGCCCGAGCCCTTGTAGCCGCGCTCGAAGACGCCCTCCATCGCCGACACGTTGACCACGTACTTGCGGCGCGCGGAGGACGCGGCCAGCGCCGGGCGCAGCTGCGAGATCAGGATGAACGGGGCGGTGGAGTTGCACAGTTGCACCTCCAGCAGCTCGATCGGGCCGACCTCGGAGACGGTCTGCACCCAGCTGTTGGTGTCCGCCAGGTCCGGCACCAGGCCGCCCGCGTCGATCGCGGTGCCGGCCGCGATCCGCTCCGGCGAGGCCGAACCCGTCACCAGGGCCAGCGCGGTGACCTCCTCGGCGCTCACCGACGGCCGCTCGCCGCGGCTCTGCCCCGGCAGGGCGGGCACGTCCACCGCGCCCGAGCCGAACCGGCCGATCACGGTGGAGGCGGGCAGCACCCCGGCGGGCAGCGGCGCGCTCTCGGCCGCGACCAGCTCGCGGTACGCCTCGGGGGAGCGGCGCACGGTCTGCGCCGCGTTGTTGATCAGGATGTCCAGCGGGCCGTCCGCGGCGACCTCGTCGGCCAGCGCCATCACCTGGGCCGGGTCGCGCAGGTCGATGCCGATGACCTTCAGGCGGTGGATCCACTCGGCGCTGTCCGGCATCGCGGTGAAGCGGCGGATCGCGTCGTTCGGGAAGCGGGTGGTGATGGTGGTGTGCGCGCCGTCGCGCAGCAGGCACAGCGCGATGTACATGCCGATCTTGGCGCGGCCGCCGGTCAGCAGCGCGCGCTTGCCGGTCAGGTCGGCCCGGGCGTGCCGGCGGGCGCGGTTCAGCGCCGCGCAGTCGCGGCACAGCTGGTGGTAGAACGCGTCCACCTCGACGTACCGCTGCTTGCAGGTGTAGCAGGAGCGCGGGCGCTCCAGGATCCCGGCCAGCTCGGTGGTGGTCTCGGTGCTCAGGCCGAACGCGCCCGCCGTCTCGTCGTCGATCCGGCCCGGCGCGCCCGTCGCGGTCTTCGCCGTCACCGCCCGGTCGTTGGCGGTCTTGCGGGCCCGGGTCTCCTGGCGGCGGCGCTGCTTGAGGGTGCGGAAGAGGCCGCCGACCGCCAGCCGGACCCGGATCGCGTCCGGGTGGTCGACGTGGATCCCGTCCAGCTCGGCGAGCACGCTCAGGCACAGCTCCAGGCGTTCGGGGTCGATGCCCTTGCCGTAGTCGGTGTCGTCCTCGACCGGGGTGCTGCCCGGCCCGCTCTGCTGGTTCGTCACTGCCGATGCTTCCTCGATCGCCCCATCCGTACCGCCGAACTCTACGGGAGCGGCCCCCGCCGGGGCGAAGCCTGTGACCTGCCGCACTCCGCCGCCCGGCCCGGACCGCCGGGCTCAACCGCCGCCCAGTGACCAGGCGATGACCGACAGCGTCAGCATCGACAGCACCGTGGAGACCAGCACCGCCGAGCGGGCCAGCACCGGGGCCGCCCCGTACAGCCGCGCGTACACGTACACGTTCTGCGCCGTCGGCAGCGCCGACAGCAGCACCGCCGCCCGCAACTGCGGGCCCGACAGGTGCATCAGGGCGCCGACGGCCAGCGCGGCCAGCGGCTGCCCGAACGCCTTCACCAGCACCGCGACGGCCAGCTCGCCGCGCTCCGGGCGCTGCGGGGCCGCGCCGGGCGGGGTGTGCAGCGACAGGCCGAGGGTGACCAGCGCGGCCGGGACGGCGGCCGCGCCCAGCAGGTCGGCGGAGTGCGCCAGCGGGCCGGGCAGCCGCCAGCCGGCCGCCGAGAACAGCGCGCCCAGGCCCGCGCCCAGGATCACCGGGTTGCGCAGCGGCAGCAGCGCCAGCCGCCGCAGCCGCTCGACGCGGGACGGCGGGGCGGCGCCGGTGGTGGCGTCCAGCACGGCCAGCACCACCGGGGTGACCAGCAGCACCTGGAACAGCAGCACCGGCGCGACGTACGAGGCGTCGCCGAGCACCTGCGCGGCGACCGGGATGCCGAGGTTGCCCGAGTTCACGTAGCCCGCCGCCATCACCGCCACCGTCCGTCCGGCGGTGCCGCGCCCCGGCTGCCCGGTGCGCGCGGGGCGCCGTCCGGCGAGCAGGCCCAGCAGCGAGGCGAGGGCCGTCCCGGCGACGAAGGCCAGCACCCAGGTGTCGGCGAACGAGGCCAGGTCGGTGCGGGCCACCACGGTGAACAGCGCGGCCGGCATCGCCACGTGGAACACGAAGCGCCCGAGCACCGCCTCCGCGTCCGCCCCCAGCAGTCCCGTCCGCCCGGCCAGCCACCCGACCGCCGTCAGTACCCAGATCGGCGCGAACGCCGCGACCAACGCCTCCACCCTGACCTCCCGCCGCAGTCAATCAGGGGCGTCCGGGCCTCCGGTCGGCGGTCCGCCCCCTGGGCGCCGAAGCGGAAGAACGTCCGTTCGGTTTCGGCGGTGCCAGGTTTTCGGGCAGCCCCGGATCGAACCAAGAAAAGGTAAAGGGGAAGGCTGGTCGACAGGGGTGCGATTCGATACCGTAGTGACCGTTCTGTAAAATTCCGGAGGGATCATGGTGCGTGAGGAACTGAAGCAGGAGCGGGCGGTGCAGACCCGTGCCGTCCTCCTGAAGGCCGCGGCGGAGGCGTTCGACGAGCTGGGCTACTCCGGTGCCAGCGTCGCCAGGATCCTGGAGCGGGCCGGACTGACCCCGGGGGCGATGTACTTCCACTTCAAGAACAAGGAGGCGCTCGCCACGGCCGTGGCCGCCTCGCAGCAGCAGACGGTGGTGCCCCTCCTCGAATCGGAGGGCGTCCAGCGGGCGGTGGACACCACGCTGCTGTGGGCCAGGCAGCTGCGGACGGATCCGGTGCTGCGGGCCGGGGTGCGGCTCGGCGTCGAGCGGGACGCGCTCGAACTGCACGACGCCACCACCTTCGACGCCTGGACCGAGATCCTGGCCGGCTTCCTGCAGACCGGGGCCGATCGGGGCGAGCTCCAGGCCGGGGTGGACGTCCATGAGCTGGCCGAATACATCGTCTCCTGCTGCACCGGCGTCCAGATCTACTCCGAGGCCGCCACCCGCCGGGCCGACCTGACCGAGCGCCTGGTGCGGATGTGGCAGATGGTGCTGCCCGGCGTCGCCGTGCCCGCCGTGGTCGCCCGGATCGACCTCAGCGGCGACCGGCTGCCGGGGAGTGCGGCCGGGGACGGGGGTGCGACCGGGGGTGCGACCGCGGGCGTGAGCGGGGGTGCGGCTGGGGGTGCGGCGCCGGCCGGGAAGTCGGTCGGGGGGTCGGCCGGCTGAGCCCGCGCCCGGCGGCCGGTCCGGCGGGGCCTCGATAATAAAGCGATCAACCACTTTGTTATTGAGGGGGCGGGCGCTGCGGTCAGGGTGCGGATGGAGGGCCCTTCGGGGCCGTTGGGGCAGGGGAGTCCGGGCTGACGGGCGCGGACGGCCCGGAGGTGACTCCCGAGTAGCTCCACGTAACAAAACGAGCACTCGCTATTCAGCCTGTTCTGAGAGTCGGGAGCGGAGGGGGGAAGGGCGCGCCTGTCGTGACGGCGGCCCGGATCGGCGCCGCTCCCGACGCGGGCGCGCGCACCTCCGCGGGCCGGGGCGGTCGTCGCCGGATCCCGGTTCGATCCGGCGGCCGCTCCGGCCCGGTTCCCGGCTCGGTTCCCGGCTCCGGCTCGGCCGGCCCGCTTCTCTCGCCCCGTTCCGTCGATCCGCTTCCGTCGGCCTGCTTCCGGCTCCGCCTGCGGGGCGGGCTGACGGTGCGTGAGCCGGGTCACGGGGGGTGCGTGAGCCGGGTCACGGGCGGGGCGGTTCGGGTGGTCGGGCGGCTGCGGTGCGTGGTCGGGGGGAGAGCGGCGTCACAGCGGCGGGCGGTGGTCGGGGTCACACGGCTCCGGCGGTGCGGAGGGCGCCCGGGGCCCCGAAAGCCTTGGTAGCACTGGCCGCGGGCCCAAAGCCCCCGGGGCGGGGGGACGTTGGGCGCCCCTGTGACCTTCTTCATAACCGGGCCGGAATGCGAGGGGTCCTGGGTGGTGAACTCCCTTGTTGTGCAAGGGAGTTCGAGATGTGAAGGAGTTGTGGAGGGCGCATATCGGGACGTTTGCCGCGCCGTTGGGGCTCCGGCAGTCTCGTGGTTGTGCCCCGAGCCGATCCGAGTGCTCACGGGGCTGACACGGCGCAGCGGACCGCGAGACCAGCGCGGCGCAAGCGTCCCCGGTGAGCAGGAGCCGCCGGGCCGGCCGTCCCGGGCCGAGGAACCCCGCACCGAGCGGGAGTCCCGCATGTCCACCCGGGCTTCGGCGTGACCTGGACCGACTCTCGGAGGTACTCGAACATGCGACGCATCAAGCACAACCTGGGCCGACTGCCGCAGGTGCGGATGGGCCACCACCGCATGCCCGACGCCGTTCTCGGCATCGGCCTGGCCGGCGCCATCGCGGTGGGCACCCTGCTCCCGGTCTCCCAGGCGATCGCCGACCCGGCTGCCAACAAGGCGGACGCCGCCGTGGTCGCCGCCGCCGGCAACCAGGACGCCAACCGCGACGGCGACCAGGCCGCCTCCCGCAGCGAGGACCGCGAGGCCGTCCAGCAGGACCAGGGCCAGCAGGGCCAGGGTCAGCAGGACCAGGGCCAGCAGGACCAGGGCCAGCAGGACCAGGGCCAGCAGGACCAGGGTCAGCAGCAGGACCAGCAGGCCGAGCAGGAGAAGCAGGCGGCCGAACAGCAGGCCGAGCAGGAGAAGCAGGCCGCCGAGCAGAAGGCCCAGGAGGAGAAGCAGGCCGCCGAGCAGAAGGCGAAGGACGAGCAGGCCGCCGCCTCCGCGAAGAAGACCTACCCGAACAACCTGGACGGCTGGATCGAGGAGGCCCGCGACGTGCTGGCCGCCAACGGGCAGCACGTCCCGTCCGCGAAGGCGATGCGGGCCGCTGCGATCGCCGAGTCCTCCGGCAACCCGAACGCCCAGAACAACTGGGACTCGAACGCCAAGAAGGGCACCCCGTCGATCGGTCTGACCCAGGTGATCATGCCGACCTTCAAGGCGTACGCGCTGCCCGGCCACACCGACATCCGCAACCCCGTCGACAACCTGGTCGCCAGCTCGCGCTACTGCGACGCCCGCTACGGCAACATGGACAACATGGCCGCCGCCCGCGGCTACGGCTCCCACTGGCGCGGCTACTAAGCGGCCCGACCACCGGAACCGCCTTCTCGGCCCCCTCGGCGCACCGCGCGCCGCAGGGGGCCGCGGCGCGTCCGGGGCGTTCGGGCGGGGTGCGCGTCCGGGGCCTTCGGACGGGCCGTCCGGACGGGTCGGGAAGGGGTGCGGAAAACCGCAGTCGGGGCGGGTGGGAAACCGCGTACCGGCCGTGAGCTGCAGTTCCTGGCGTGGAGGACGCACCCGGGCAACCGGCCCGGGGCCTTCGCCACGAGGAGCACACCGTGCTGCTGGAGACAGTCGCCCCGATCGTCGAGCAGGCTCCCGGGGGTGGGGTCGCCAGGTGGGCGGCCGGGCTGGTCGGCACCCTCGGCGGCCCCGGCGCGGGTCTGGCCATCGCGCTGGAGAACCCCTTCCCGTCGCTGCCCAGCGAGGTGACCCTGCCGCTCACCGGCTTCGCCGCGGTCGGCAGCCCGGCCTGGAACGGCGTGCTGATCACTGCCGGGTGCCTGCGCGGCGAGCGCTGGGAGCTGGTCGAGGACTGCGTCGGGGTGTTCTCCGAGGCGGTGCTCGTCCGCGCGGTCGCCGCGGTCGCCGCGGTCGCCGGATGGCTGGTGCTGCGCCTGCGCGGCAGCTCCGCCCGCCACCGCCGGGAGGGTTGAACCGTTCGCGCCGCGCCGCGCCGACCGCCGACCCCGGCGGCCCCGCCGCGCCCCCGCATAGGCTCGCCGGCGTGGGGCGTGGGGCGTGGGGCGTGGGGCGTGGGGCGCGGGGCACGGTGGGTGGCAGGAGGGCAGGGGAGGAAGAAAGGGGAGAAGGACGTGGGGGAGGGCAGCCGGGGGCGCCGGGGTACTGCCCGGGGTGCTGGCCACTCCGCTGCTGCTCCACCTGCCGCTGGCGCTGCGGCACTACTTGGCGGTGCGGGCCGGGACGGGACTGGTCGCCGCCGTGCTGCTCGGCCTGGTCGGGTGCGGCGCGCTGCTGGCGGGGCTGCTGGCGGCCGGGGCCGTCCGGGGGTCGCTGGGCTGGTCCGAACCGGCGGGGCAGGTGCTGCTCGGCGGCGTCCTGCTGTTCCTGGCGGTGCGGGGCCTGCTCGCGCTGGCCGCCCTGGAGACCCGACTGGCCCGGGACTGCTTCGGCCCGTCCGAGGCGGAGCCGCTCCGGCGGCGGGTCACCGAGCACGCCGACAGTCGGGCCGCCGTCCTGCGCGCCGTCGACGCCGAGCGCCGCCGGATCGAACGCGACCTGCACGACGGTGTCCAGCGGTGCCCCGTCGTGCTGTGCCTGCTGCGGCCCAGGCGGGGAACACCCGTACCGAGGGGATCTTGGAGGATCGTACGAGGGGGTTCCGGAATCCCGGGGCCCCGGTTGTGTCGATCTTCAGGATTCCGGCGTGAGCTGGCTCGGAGCGGGGGATTCAACGAGAATCGAACGTTGGGTGTGCGCGGCTCGGCCGTGTCGCGCCGTAACGTTTCTCCCCAGCCAGAGAGCCCCTTCATGCGCTTCCTGAACGACCTCAAGCCCGCGTACGACCTCACGTACGACGACGTCTTCATGGTCCCCAGCCGTTCCGCGGTGGGCTCCCGGCAGGGTGTCGATCTGTCCTCCAACGACGGGACGGGCACCACCATCCCGCTGGTGGTGGCGAACATGACCGCGATCGCCGGACGGCGGATGGCCGAGACGGTGGCCCGGCGCGGCGGACTGGTCGCGATCCCGCAGGACATCCCGATCGAGGTCGTCTCCGAGGTGATCGGCTGGGTCAAGCAGCGCCACCTGGTGCACGACACCGCGCTGACCCTCAGCCCCGGCGACACCGTCGCCGACGCGCTGTCGCTGCTGCCCAAGCGGGCGCACGGCGCGCTGGTCGTGGTGGAGGGCGGCAAGCCCGTCGGCGTGGTCACCGAGAGCGACTGCCAGGGCGTGGACCGGTTCACCAGCCTGGCCGAGGTGATGTCGCGCGACCTGCTGCTGCTCGACCAGGGCATCGACCCGCGCGCCGCCTTCGACCGGCTCAACGAGGCGCACCGCAAGCTCGCCCCCGTGGTCGCCGCCGACGGCACCCTGGTCGGCATCCTGACCAGGAAGAACGCGCTGCGCGCCACCCTCTACACCCCCGCCGTCGACGCGGCCGGCCGCCTGCGGATCGCCGCCACCGTCGGCATCAACGGCGACGTGGCCGGCCGCGCCAAGTCACTGCTGGAGGCCGGCGCCGACGTGCTGGTGGTGGACACCGCGCACGGCCACCAGGAGTCGATGATCAGCGCGCTGCGCGCGGTGCGCGGCCTCGACCCGCAGGTCCCGATCGTCGCGGGCAACGTGGTCTCCGCCGACGGCGTGCGCGACCTGGTCGAGGCGGGCGCGGACATCCTCAAGGTCGGCGTCGGCCCCGGCGCGATGTGCACCACCCGGATGATGACCGGTGTCGGCCGCCCGCAGTTCTCCGCCGTCCTGGAGTGCGCCGCCGAGGCCCGCCGCCTCGGCAAGCACGTCTGGGCCGACGGCGGCGTCCGCCACCCGCGCGACGTGGCGATGGCGCTGGCCGCCGGCGCCTCCAACGTGATGGTCGGCTCCTGGTTCGCGGGCACCCTGGAGTCGCCCGGCGACCTGCAGACCACCGCCGACGGTCGCCAGTACAAGGAGAGCTTCGGCATGGCCTCGGCCCGCGCCGTGCGCAACCGCACCTCCGACGAGTCGGCCTACGACCGCGCCCGCAAGGGCCTGTTCGAGGAGGGCATCTCCACCTCCCGGATGTTCATCGACCCGGCCCGCCCCGGCGTCGAGGACCTGATCGACTCGATCGTCGCGGGCGTCCGCTCCTCCTGCACCTACGCGGGCGCGGCGAGCCTGGAGGAGTTCCACGACAAGGCGATCGTCGGCATCCAGAGCGCGGCGGGCTACGCCGAGGGCAAGCCGCTGCACTCCAGTTGGGCCTGACGGCGGGCCCTCCCCCGCCCGGTGCCGGGTCAGCGCACCGGCGGGGGCTGCTGGGCGACCGTGACGGTGCTGACCGAGTTCCCGTCGGCGCAGTGCACGTGGATCCAGCCCTGCGCGAACTCCCGCAGGTCGTCCCGCTCGCCGCGCTCGCGGGGCAGCCCGAACGGGACGTCCCCGCGGGCGGGGGCGGCGGGCATCCCGTCGACGAAGGCCGCGAGGCGCTCGGCCCGGTGGCCGCCGTGCTCGCCGACCACCACCGCGGTGACCAGGCCGTGGCGCAGCACCGGCCGCGCCCCCGGCAGGGCGCGCACCCACCCGACCAGCGGGTGCGACTCCGGGCGGCCCAGCACGTCCAGGAACAGGGTGAACTCGCCGGAACGCCACCGGTACGGGTCACGCGGCACGCTGACCCCGCGCGGCACCGCCGTCACCCTGACCGGGGCCGCGCCCGGCCGCGCTGAGTCGAACTCGGCGCCGTAGCCGACCAGCAGGTCGCGGGCGCCGTAGCGGTGCAGGTCGGTGCCCGCGACGGTGGCCGACGGCGTGCCCAGCGCCCGGTGCACCTCCGTGCGGGAGCCGGGCAGCAGGCCGGACGCCGACAGCGGGCCGGCCGCGGGTAGCCGGACGCCCAGCACCTCGCCGTCCCGGGTCAGCACCTCCGCGCCGCCGTCGAACGCGAGCAGCCGCCAGGAGAGGCCGGACGAGCTCGCCCAGCGCCGGTGCGCGCCGCCCGCCAGCCGGACCAGCTCCCGGAAGGCCGGGCCGCCCTCCGGCTCGCCGAGCACCGCGAGCAGCCCCCGGGCCGGCCCGTCCGGCAGCGGCCGCGGGGCCGGGCGCTCCAGGGCGATCGAGACCAGGCCGCCGTCGGCGTACTCCAGCCGGACGCGGTCGCCCTCGACGGCGTGCAGGTCGCTGTCGCCGCTGCGGTTGTCGCTGCCGTCGCCGCCGTTGCCGTCCGCCCCGACCGGCTCGCCCAGGACCGCGCGGGCCTGCGCGCGGTCGCTGCCCGGGCCGAGGCCGCCGATCAGCGCGGCGGGGCGGGGGTGGGCGCCCTCGCCGGTCAGGCGGAACACCGGGGCGCCGGGGCCGGTGGCGCCGGGGGCCAGCAGGCGGGCGGCGGTGGCCGGGGCGCTGTCCGCCGGTGCGCCCAACGCGTCGACGTGCCACCAGAGTTCACCCTCGAAGCGGGGCGGCAGCATCCGCTCCCTGGCCGGGTGCCAGCGCTCCGGGCGCCAGGACGCGCCGCCCGGGTGGAACAGCAGCAGGTCGTCGTGCGCGCCCCGCCAGCACTCGCCCTCGAACGACCCCAGCCCCTCGCCGGCCAGCGCCGCCGCGTACTGCTCGTCCGTCAGCGCGAACAGGGCGTCCGCGGAGCCGTGGCCGACCTGCTGGTCGACGCCCACCCAGGCGCGGCCGGTCGACACCTCGACGCCGGTGCTCGGCCGCCGGACCACCTGCACGAAGCACCGCTCGTCCGGCCCGCGGTGCCCGCCGTCCTTCTTGCGCTTCGCCATCGCCGTGCCCCGTCCTGTGCCACCCGGCGCCAGTGCCGCCGGGGGTCCCATCATCGGGCACGGGACCGTCAGGGGGCGCCGGGCGGGGCGGGCCAGGGGCGTTCGGCCGGCGCGCAGTGATAGCAGCGGGCCACCGCGCCGTCGTGGTTGTACCACCGGTGGGCCCCGCAGTCCTCGCGGCCCTTGGCGGCGACGCCGCGGTCGAGCAGGAACCGGGGCAGGTGGCGGCGCAGGCGGGTGCGCAGGCGGTAGCGGCCGGGGCGGGTCATGGGCGGGAGGCTAGCGGCTGCCCGGACCGGTGCGGAGACCATTTACCGGTCCGGTCCGGGCGGATCGTGCGGGCGGATCGCGCGGGTGGGGGCGTCAGTTCGGACTGAGCGGGGTGAGCAGGGCGCGGCTGACCATGCCGACCGAGCCGGAGAGGGCGTCGGCGACCATCGCGCGGGCCGGCGGGACGCGGCGCAGCTCCCACAGGGCGAGGACGGAGGCCCAGGCGGCGTCGCGGGCGCGGTCGATGCTCCAGACGGAGAGCACGTGCAGCAGCGGGCCGCCGGCCGGGACGGGCAGCAGGGACTTGCGGACCTGGGCCTCGACCCGGGCGAGCAGGGCGTTGACGCGCAGGTAGTCGGCGTGCAGCCGGTCCGGGGTGCGGCCGGTCAGGCGGCAGGTGTCCAGGACGGCCAGCGGGAGGTCGTTCTCGATGTGGGCGTTCATCCCGGCCAACGCGAACTGGAGCGGGTGGACGCCCGGGGCGGCGCGCAGTTCGAACAGCGGGCGCCAGCAGGCGGCGGGGCGGCGCCCGGCCCGGTCGTCGTCGACGGCGGCCAGGTAGCGGGCGGCGAAGACGGCGTCGAGTTCGGCCATGGCTGCCGGGTCCTCGAAGTAGGCGGCGGCGAGCTGCTCGCGGACCAGCCGGGTGACGGTCAGGTACATCGCGTTGAACACGGCGACGCCGTCGCCGGGCGGCAGTTCGGCGGCCAATCGCTCCATCCGGTCGACCACCTGGTCCACCGTCAGTACCGGTGCGGTCATGCGGATCCTCCAAGGCGGTTGGTCGGACAAGCGGATGGTGAGCTGATACTCCGTCACCTTCCCAGGTGGGGCCGTCGCCGCCAAGGTGCACACGTGATGCGGGCGGGTGGAAAACCGGGCTGGGGGGAGAGGCGGAGAAGGGTGGGAGAAAGGAGGAGAAGGATGGGAGAAGGGTGGGAAAAAAACCAGGTGCGCGGGGCGGGGGAGATGGGGCAGCATGGGCGGCGACGGCGCTGCCGGGCGCATTTCGCGCTCCCGCCGTTCCCTGTTCCCGGAGGTTCGCGTGGTGAAGCGATATTAGTGGCGGTGCACACCGCCCTCCGGCCTGCCCCTCTGATGGGCGGCCGAGCCTCCCGGTCCTTCTCGGACGACCCCGCTGACGTGCCCCGCTAGGGGCGCGGGCTGCTGACGCACGCCGCCGCGGGGTGTCGACACCCGCCGCGAGCCGTGGGCGGCCGCCCCTTCGCGGGGCCGGCCGGCAGCCCCTGCCGTCCAGCCCTCCTCCGCCCCCCGCACCCCTTGCTCGCCCCCCTGTTCGCGCCGCGCGGCCGTGCCGTGCCGCCGTGCGCCGACGCGCCCCGAGAGGACGGCCATGACCGCCACCGCATTCGACCGCAACACCGCGCGGGTACGTGAACTGATCGAGGACGAGGGGGAGTTGCGCGAAGGACCGGAGCTGGGTCGACTGCTCGGGCTGCTCGCGGAGCGCCGGGGCGCCGACCTGTCCGGCCTGCCGCCGCGCCGACAGGCCGACCTGCTCGGCGCCCGGGCCGCGCAGGTGCTGCCCGGCGGCGACCGGCTCGCCGAACTGCTCGCCGAGGGGCGGCCGCTGACCGTCAAGTTCGGCATCGACCCGACCGGCGCCGAGGTGCACCTCGGGCACGCCGTCCCGATGATCCTGGCCAGCCGCCTGCAGCGGATGGGCCACCGGGTGGTGTTCCTGGTCGGCGACATCACCGCCCGGATCGGCGACCCGTCCGGCCGCAGCGCCGAACGGCCCCCGCTCACCCCCGACGACGTGCGGCGCAACGTCGCCACCTACCGGCAGCAGGTCGGGCCGTTCTTCGACTTCGAGCGGGCGGAATTCCGGTTCAACAGCGAGTGGCTGGAACCGATGACGCTGCCCCGCTTCCTGGAGGTGCTCTCCCGGCTGCCCGCCTCCGCCGCCCTCCAGCGCGAGGACTTCCGCACCCGGCTCGCCGAGGGCAGCGGACTGACCCTGGCCGAACTGGTCTACTCCGTGGTGATGGCGCTCGACTCGGTGGAACTCGTCGCGGACGTCGAACTCGGCGGCCTCGACCAGCTGCTCAACCTCCAGATGTTCCGCCGGGTGATGAGCGCCGTCGGGCAGCAGCCCGAAGTGGTGCTCGCCACCGGCCTGATCGAGGGCACCGACGGCACCGGCGCCAAGATGAGCAAGTCGAAGAACAACTACGTCGGGCTGGGCTTCCCCGCCGAGGAGATGTTTGGCCGGCTGATGTCCTGCGCGGACCGGCTGCTGCCCGACTACCTCCGCGCCCTCACCGAACTCCTCGACGCGGAAGTCGAAACGCTGCTCGCCCAGGTCGACGGCGGCCGTCGGCACCCGATGGCCGTCAAGACCCTGCTCGCCGCCGCCGTCACCGCCACCGTCCACGGCGAGGACGCCGCGCTCGCCGCGCGGGACGCCTTCCGCGCCCGGTACTCGGTGCGCCGGTACTCCCAGGCCGGGCCGCTGCCCACCGTCGATCCGGCCGAGCACGGCGCGGCGACGCTCGGCGAACTGCTGGTCAAGGTCAGCGGCGAACTGCCCAGCCTCAACCAGGTCCGCCGGGTCGCCGAGGCGGGCGGCCTCAAGCTCGTGGTCGAGCACACCGACGGCGGCCGGCGGACGGTCCCGCTGAGCCGGGGCGAGGCGGACGAGCGGCTGCTCGTCGTGCTCGGCGCGCACGAACTGGCACGGCCGGGGGCGCACCGGCGGGTGTTCCTGCGCTGCGGGCGGAAGGTGGTGGAGCTGACCTGACCGGCGGACGAGAGCCCCGACAGGGGCCCGGGAACGGCGAGGCCGTGGCTGCGAGCGGTTCACCGCCAGTGCGTGCGGGGGCTTCTGGTTCCTGTCACGGCACGCAGTAGCACGGACACTTCGATGGGCTCCGGCCGTCAGCAGCACGGACTCGCCGTTCCCCGAGCCCCTGATTTCGCGTCCCGCCGTTCTCATCCGAGCCGTTCAGGCGGGGTGCAGGGTGATCGGGTTGGTGAGGGCGGCCATCGGGCCCCAGGGGAGGTCGGGGCCCATGGAGTTGCCCTTGCCGGGGGTGCCGTCCGGCCGGGGGCGGCGGACTTCGGCGCGGACGTAGCCGGCCAGGGAGGCGGTGGTGCGCCAGCGGACGGTGGCGGGGGCGCCGTCGGCGGGGAGGGTCTCCTGGTGCAGCTGGCCCTCGTCGGTGAGCAGGCGGGCGGTGCCGCCGGGGACGCCGGAGACGGTGAGTTCGACGTCGACGGGGGCGTCGGCGGGGACGGTCAGGCGCTCGCCGATGCCCGCCCGGCGGCCGTGGCCGGTGGCGGTGAACTCCAACTGCACGGCGGCGGACTCGGCCAGCCAGCTGCGTCCGGCGCGCAGGCCGTCCAGGATCGCGGGGCGGCTGAGGTCGTCGGCGAGGACGACGTTGTGCGGGCTGCCGATCGGCTGCGGGTCGCTGTGGGCGTCGCTGTTGCCCATCGCGGGCAGCCAGTCGCGGCCCTCGCGCAGGGCGGCGGCGAGCTGGGCGTCCCAGGTGTCGACGGCGGACTCGTCGTCGTACGTCCAGGGGCCGTTCCACACCTCGACGGCGTCGGCGTCCTGGTAGCCGAACTTCCACTGGCAGGCCACGTACGGGCAGTAGGGGTGGGCGGGGACGACCAGGCCGCCGCTGCGGCGGACCTGGCGGGCGAAGCGGGGGAACTGCCCGTCGCGGGAGCGGTAGCGCCAGTCGACGAACTGGCCGGGGTCGAGACCGAGGGCCAGCCAGTGGCCGTTGCGGGTGGTGATCTCCTCGCCGGGGACGATCAGCAGGTCGTCCCCGGCGAGCGGGCCCCAGGCGCCGTGCGAGGAACTGGTGTTGTGGTCGGTGGAGACGATGAAGTCGAGCCCGGCGGCCCGGGCGCCCGCGGCGACCTCCGCGGGCAGCCGGCGCCCGTCCGAGTGCACGGTGTGCAGGTGGCAGTCGCCCCGGTACCAGGCGCGGCCGCGGCCGCGGGCGCGTTCGGCCGGGTAGTGCGGGGCGAAGGCCGGGCCGGGGGCGCCGAAGCGGAGGGTGACCTGCACCGAGTAGGTCAGGCCCTGCGGGGCGACCTGGTAGGGGCCGAGCACCACGTGCCAGGTGCCGGGGTCGACCGGGCCGGGCAGGTAGCCGGGGGTGGCGGCGGTCGCGGAGATGCTGAAGGAGCTGCGGAAGCCGCCGGACCAGCCGCGGAAGCCCCGGCCGCCGAGGTCGGTGCCGCGCTGGTCGAAGATGCCGATGTCGCAGGAGTTGCCGGGGGTGCCGGCCGGGACGGCGGGCCGGTCGTAGCCGTAGGAGACCGCGATCTCCCGCACCCCGCGCGGGACCTCCACCGGGAGGTAGACGAAGTCGGGCGCGCCGGTGGGCAGTTCGCCGGTCAGGGTGATCACCCGGTCGGCCGGGGTGGCGGGCGGGGACGGTGCGGCGACGGGCGGGGACGGCGCTGCGTCGGCCGGGGCGGGGGAGGCCAGGCCGGTGGCGGCCGCGGCGCCGGTGGCGAGGCCGGTGCGCAGCAGGGTGCGACGGCCGGGCGCGGCGGACGGGTCGGACGGGTCGGTGGGCATCGGGGCGGGCCTCCGGGCGGCGCGGGCGGGCGGGTCCACCGCGGTCCCTACCCGGCGAGGTGAACCGGGGGTGAGTCGGGGGTGTGTCGGGGCCCACGGGTGTGCGGAGGGTCCGTGAAGGCGGGGTGGGGGAACGTCGGCCTAGCACCATCGGTCGGGAACGGTCGGAAGTTTGCCGGGACTGCCGCTCTTCCGGGTGAATCCGACGCGCGGGACTACTGCGGGGGCGCGTGGTGAGACAAGCCTATGAGTCGGGCGCGAGCCGGTGGATCCGTTCCGCCGGGCCCCGCACGGCGCCCCCGAGCAGGGCAACTCTCTTGGGGGACAGCAACTCTGACGGGCCGTCAGAGCGATCGTGCACCGGCTATGCTGCTTCGCGCCCCGGGCCCCGCCGCACCGCCCGGCCCCGCCCGCCACCCGTCCCCCCGAGCGTATGAGGATGCTGATGCTTCGAGCCGGATCGTCACCAGACGGATCGTCTGCAGGAGGGCGGCTACCCGCGGCCGTGCTCGTCGGCCTGCTGCCCGCGGTGGTGATCGGCGCGGCCGTCGGGCTCGCCGCCGCCGCGGCCCCGGGCGCGGCGACCTCGGGGACCATCTGGTGCGGCCTGGTGGGCGCCGCGGCCGTGGCGGTGGCGGGCTTCGAGGCGGTGCGCCGGGGCCGCGCACTGGAGTGGGCCCGGGAGGAGGCCGCCCGGCAGGACGCCGAGCACCGCCACCGGCTGGCCCGGCAGCAGGCCGGCATGCTCGAACTCGCCAAGAACGACCTCCCGCAGGCCGTCGCCCGGATGCAGGGCGGTGAGTTCATCACCGACGTGCTCCGCTCCTACGAGCAGCAGCACGCCCACGACGCCGGCGACGAGTTCCACGACTTCCGGCACGCCGTGCTGCGCGCCGTCCTGGACGCCGTCGACAACGAGGAGGCGATGCGCGAGTCCGCGCAGCGCGCCTTCGTCAACATCGCCCGCCGGGTGCAGGCCATCGTCCACCGGCAGGCCATCGACCTGCGCAAGATGGAGGACCGGCACGGCGACGACCCCGCGGTCTTCGACGACCTGCTGGTGATCGACCACGGCAACGCCCTGATCGGCCGCCTCGCCGACTCCATCGCCGTGCTCGGCGGCGCCCGCCCCGGCCGCCAGTGGAACAACCCCGTCCCGCTGTACAGCGTGCTGCGCGGCGGCATGTCCCGGATCCTCGACTTCCGCCGGGTCGAACTGCACCCGGTCTCCGAGGTCGCCGTGGTCGGCCCCGCCGTCGAACCGCTGATCCACGCGCTCGCCGAACTCCTCGACAACGCCACCCGCTACTCGCCGCCGCAGACCAGCGTCCACCTCACCGCCGTCGAGGTGCAGACCGGCATCGCGATCGAGATCGAGGACGGCGGCCTCAGCCTCGGCGAGGAGGGCCGGGCCCGGGCCGAGCGGATGCTCGCCGAGGCCGAGTCCGGCATCGACCTGAACGGCCTCGGCGAGGCCCCCCGGCTCGGCCTGGCCGTGGTCGGCCGGCTCGCCCGCGCGTACGGCTTCCAGGTCTCGCTGCGCCCGTCCGCGTACGGCGGCGTGCGCGCCGTGCTGATCGTGCCGGACGTCTACATCACCACCGCGCCCGCGCCCAGCCGCGCGCACGGCATCGGCCGGATCGCCACCACCACCCCGCTGGCCTTCCCCTCCCACCCCGGGCAGCCCGACAGCGAGGCGTACCCGGCGGCGGTCGGCGCCGAGTACGCGGACACCCCGCCGCGCCCCCGCCCCGCCGCCGCGACCCACACCCCCGCCGGGGGCTTCGCGGCCACCGCGGCTTTCCCGCGCGCCGTGCCCAACCCCGCGCCCGCACCGGTCGCGGCGCCGTCCGCCGG
>NZ_JBSGET010000087.1:0-34801 GCF_053603035.1 Kitasatospora sp. NPDC004272
GAGGCCGCCGCCGAGGCGCTGCGCGAGGAGGCCGCCGCCGCCCGCGAGGCCGCCCGGGCCGCCCTGGAGCGCGAGCAGGCGCTGACCGCCGAGAAGCTGGCCGAGGCCGCCGCCATCCGGGAGGCCGCCGACGGCGAGGCCGAGCAGGTCCGCGAGGCCGCGGCCGCCGACGCCGCCCGGCTGCGCGAGAGCGCCGGGGCGGACGCCGCGCAGGCCCGCGCCGAGGCCGAGCAGGACGCGCAGCGGCTGCGCGCCGAGGCCGAGCAGGCCCTCGCCACCGCCCGTGCGGACGCCGGGGCGCTGGGCGTGGAGGCCGCCGCGGACCGGGCCGAGGCGACCCGGCTGCGCGAGCAGGCCGAGGCGTACGACCGCGAACTGCGGGCCACCGCGGAGCGCGAGAGCGCCGAACTGCGCGAGACCGCCGAACGGGAGAGCGCCGAACTGCGGGCCGCGGCCGACCGGGAGACCGCCGAGCTGCGGGAGAGCGCGGCGCGCGAGACCACCGAGCAGCGGGAGGCCGCCGAGGCGTACGACCGCGAACTGCGGGCCGCCGCCGACCGCGAGACCGCCGAGCTGCGGGAGAGCGCGGCGCGCGAGACCGCCGAGCTGCGCGAGCAGGCCGAGGCGTACGACCGCGAGCTGCGCGAGAGCGCGGACCGGGAGACCGCCGAGCTGCGCGGGGCCGCCGAGGCGTACGACCGCGAACTGCGGGCCACCGCCGAGCGGGAGACCGCCGAGCTGCGCGAGCGGGCCGAGCACGCCGCCGAGCAGCTGCGGGCGAACGGCGAGGCGCGGGCCGCCGAGCTGGTCGCGGCGGCCGAGCAGGAGGCCGCCGAGGTCCGCCAGTCGGTGGCGGGCCTGCACGAGAAGGCCACCGGCCAGATCGCCGAGCTGCGGGCCGCCGCCGAGCGCGAGCGCGCCGAGCTGCGCGAGCAGGCCGAGGCGTACGACCGCGAGCTGCGCGAGAGCGCGGACCGGGAGACCGCCGAACTGCGGGCCGCCGTGGCCGAGTTCGTGCAGCAGCAGCGCGCCGAGGCAGAGGCCGCCGCGCAGCGGACGCTGACCGAGGCGGACGAGCTGGCGTCGGCGGCGCTGACCGAGGCCGAGGAGCGGGCGAACGCGCTGCGCTCGGACGCCGAGGAGTACGCGCTGGCGACCCGGACGCTGGCGGAGGACTTCGACGCGGACATCCGCGGCCGGGCCGAGTCCTTCGACCGGGAGACCCGGGAGGCCGCCGAGGCGTACGACCGGGCGACCCGCGAGCAGGCGAAGTCGGTGCTGGAGAAGGCGTTCGCGGACGCCGAGCAGCTCGGCGAGCAGGCCCAGGCGGAGGCGCTGGCGGTGGCCGCGGCCGCCGAGGAGCAGTCCGACGCGATGGTGTCGGCGGCCCGCCAGGAGGCGGACCGGCTGCGTGCCGAGGCCGAGGCGCAGGGCACCGCCGAGGTGGAGAAGGCCCGTTCGGACGCGGACGCGCTGCTGTCGGAGGCCCGGCGGGACTCCACGGCGATCCGCGAGCGGGCCGAGGAGCTGCGCGAGCGCACCGACGCCGAGATCGAGGCGCTGCACGAGCGGGCCCGCAAGGAGAACGCCCAGGCGATGAAGTCCGCCGGCGAGCGGGTGGACGCGCTGGTGACGGCGGCCCAGGAGCAGCTGACCGAGGCCGAGGAGCAGGCGCAGGCGCAGGTCGCGGAGGCCGAGGAGCGGGCCGCGGAGCTGATCGCGGCGGCCGAGTCGCGGGCGTCCGAGCTGACGTCGGAGGCGTCCGCGGAGGCGGGCCGGGTGCGGATCTCGGCGGTGCGCAAGGCCGAGACGCTGCTCAAGGAGGCCGAGAACAAGCTCGCGGACTCCACCACCCGCGCCGAGGCGCTGATCATCAAGGCGGAGGCGAAGCTCAAGGCCGCCGAGATGGAGTCGGAGGAGCAGCTGGAGGCGGCGGCCGACGAGGCCGCGTCGCGCCTCAAGCGGGCCGACGAGGAGGCCGAGAAGCGGGTGCGGCGGGCCGGTTCGGACGCCGAGGAGCAGCTGCGGCTGGCCGCCGAGGAGGCGGAGCGGCTGCTCGCCGAGGCCCGCTCGGAGGCCAAGCGCGTGACCGACGAGGGCCAGCGGGAGTTGGACGAACTGGTCCGCAGGCGCAAGGACATCAACACCGAGATCTCTCGGGTGCAGGACGTGTTGTCGGCGTTGGAGGCGTTCGAGGCCCCCGCTCCGTCGGCCCACGGCAACGGGGGAAGCAAGAAGGACGGAGGGCCCAAGGCTGGTGCCGGAGTGGGCTCTTCGCGGTCGGCGGGCAATCGCTCCGGGGGGGCGCCACCCGATTGAGCGGACATTGTCCGCGAACCGACGGTGTTTCGCCGTTGACACTCCGGTACCGTGTCAGGATTCCCTCAACCATCTCAGCGGTTTGACGACAGGAAGCCCAGAAATCCCATGAGCGACAGTCACTCCCCGCACGGCTTCGACCTGGTACGCCGTGGGTACGAGCGCGCCCAGGTCGACGAGCGGATCGCCAAGCTGGTGGCCGACCGAGACAGCGCGCTCTCCCGGATCAGCGCGCTGGAGAAGCGCATCGAGGAACTCCACCTGGAGACCCAGACGGCCCAGGCCGCGGTCACCGACGCGGAGCCCTCGTACGCCGGTCTCGGTGCCCGCGTCGAGAAGATCCTCCGCCTCGCCGAGGAGGAGGCCAAGGACCTGCGCGACGAGGCGCACCGCGCCGCCGAGCAGCACCGCGAGCTCGCCGAGGCCGCCGCGCAGCAGGTCCGCACCGAGGCCGAGAACTACGCCAAGGACCGCAAGGCCAAGGCGGAGGACGAGGGCCTGCGGATCGTCGACAAGGCCAAGTCGGACGCGGCCCAGCTGCGCGCCGAGGCCAACAAGGACGCGCAGAACAAGCGCGAGGAGGCGGACGCCCTCTTCGAGGAGACCCGCACCAAGGCCGCGCAGGCCGCCCTGGAGTTCGAGACCAACCTGGCCAAGCGCCGGGAGCAGTCCGAGCGCGACCTGGCGGCCCGCCAGGCCAAGGCCGAGAAGCGGCTGGCCGAGATCGAGCACCGCGCCGAGCAGCTCCGCCTGGAGGCGGAGAAGCTGCGCACCGACGCGGAGCGCCGTTCCCGCCAGACCATCGAGACGGCGCAGCGCCAGGCCGAGGACATCGTGGCCGACGCCAACGCCAAGGCCGACCGGGTCCGCAGCGAGTCGGAGCGCGAACTGGCGGCGCTCACCAACCGCCGCGACTCGATCAACGCGCAGCTGACCAACGTCCGCGAGATGCTGGCCACCCTGACCGGTGCCGCGGTCGCGGCGGCCTCGCTGCCGACCGACGACTCGCTGGGCGTGCCGGCGCAGCAGTCGCGCTGACGGCCTGACCGCCTTGTCGGGACACCGCTGAAGTCCTGAAGTGCCCGAAGGGGCCCGGAGCTCTCGCTCCGGGCCCCTTCGGCGTTCCGGCCCGGTTCCGGCCCGGTTCCGGCTACTTGACGCGCTTGAGCAGGGCCCGGACGGCGGCGTTGAAGGTCTCGGGGGCCTCCAGCGAGGAGAGGTGGCCGACGGCCGGGATGACGGTCAGCTCGGCGTCGGAGAGCGCCTCGGCCATCATCCGGGCCTCGCTGAGCGGGGTGACGGTGTCCAGTTCGCCGACGATGACCGCGGCGGGCACCTCCAGGGCGGCCAGTTCGTCCAGCGAGTCGGGGCGGGCGGCCATCGCGCGCTGTGCCCAGGCGACCGCGGCCGGGTCCGCCTCGGCGATCATCTTCCGTACGGCGTCGGTGAGTTCGGGGTCGGTGCCGGGGGCGAGCAGGTTCTCCGCCATCCGCTCCTCGATCAGCAGGTCGACGCTGCCGCGTTCCAGGACGGCGGCGGCGACGCGTTCCCGGTTGGCGCGGGCGGCGTCGGTGTCGGTGGTGGCCTTGGTGTCGGCGAGGACGAGTCCGGCCAGCCGTTCGGGGTGGCGGCGGGCGAAGGCCATCGCGACGTAGCCGCCCATCGACAGGCCGCCCAGTACGGCGCGCTCGACGCCGAGGCCGTCCAGCAGGCCGGCGAGGTCGTCGGCGGCGGTGTCCAGCGACGGGGGGAGGTCGCCGAGCGGGGCGGTGCCGAAGCCGCGCTGGTCCGGTGCGATCACCCGGGCGTCGTCCCCGGCCGGGCCGGGTACGCGCTCCAGTTGGACCTCCCACATCCGCGCGGGGAGCGGGAAGGCGTGCAGCAGGACGAGCGGGGTGCCGGTGCCGTTCTCGCGGACGGTCGGCGCGCTGGACGAGGTCATGGTTCCACCGTAGGGCCCGGCGGGCGCACCCCGGGCGCAGGTTGTCCGATTCATCCGCTTTTTGCCATAACCTGGCCAGAGACCAAGGAGCGGCACATGATCGAGTTGCACCACCTGACGAAGCGTTACGGCGACAAGTTGGCCGTCGACGATCTGAGCTTCCGCATCCCGGAGGGCGTGGTGACCGGCTTCCTCGGCCCGAACGGCGCCGGCAAGTCCACCACCATGCGGATGATCCTCGACCTGGACCACCCCACCAGCGGCGAGGTCACCATCGGCGGCAAGCACTACGCCGAGATCCAGGACCCGCTGCGCCGGATCGGCGCCCTGCTGGAGGCCAAGGCGGTGCACCCCGGCCGCACCGCGTACGACCACCTGCTGTGGCTGGCCCAGTCGAACCGGGTGCCGCGCGCCCGGGTCGACGAGGTGCTCGACCTGGTCGGCCTGACCGCGGTGGCGAAGAAGCGCGCCCGCGGCTTCTCGCTCGGCATGGGCCAGCGCCTGGGCATCGCCTCCGCGCTGCTGGCCGACCCGCAGACCCTGATGTTCGACGAGCCGGTCAACGGGCTCGACCCCGAGGGCATCCTGTGGATCCGCAACCTGATGAAGCGGCTGGCCTCGGAGGGCCGCACCGTCTTCGTCTCCTCGCACCTGATGAGCGAGATGGCGCTGACCGCCGACCACCTGGTGGTGATCGGCCGCGGCCGGCTGCTCGCCGACCTGCCGATGGCCGAGTTCATCAAGCGCAACTCCCGCTCGGCCGTCCGGCTGCGCACCCCGCACCAGGAGCAGCTGCTGAACGCCCTGCACGGCGCCGGCCTGACCGCCGAGGCCGGCCCGGACGGCGCCTGGGAGGTGGTCGACGGCGACCCGGTGGCGCTCGGCGAACTGGCCGCCGCGCACGGCGTCACCCTGCACGAGCTGAGCCCGCAGCAGGCCTCGCTGGAGGAGGCGTTCATGCAGATGACGGCCGAGTCGGTGGAGTACCGCACCGGCGGCTCCGGCGCACCCGGCGGGCCCGCCGCCGAACCCGCCCCGGCCTGGGGCGCGGGCTGGAACGAGCGCAAGTCCGGAAAGGAGGGCTGAGGATGGCCGCGTTCCCCGCCGTCGCGCAGTCCGAGTGGACCAAGATCCGCAGCGTCCGCTCCACCGTCTGGACGCTGGCCGCGGCCTTCCTGGTCACCCTGGTCGTCGGCGCCCTGCTGTCGCTGGTGACCAAGAACAACTTCGCCGACTTCACCAAGGACTCCAGCACCCCGTTCGACGCCACCGGCACGGCCTTCTCCGGCATCATGCTCGGCGAGCTGGCGATCGTGGTGTTCGGCGTGCTCGCCATCGGCAACGAGTACAGCAGCGGCATGATCCGGGTCTCGCTGGCCGCCGTCCCGCAGCGCGGCGCCCTGCTGGCCGCCAAGGCCGCGGTGATCGGCGGCCTCGCCCTGGCGGTCTCGCTGGTGACGGCGTTCGTCACCTTCTACGCCGGCCAGGCGATGCTGGGCGAGCACCACACCACGCTGGGCGCGCCGGGCGTGCTGCGCGCGGTGTTCAGCGCGGCGCTGTACCTGACCCTGCTGTGCCTGTTCGCGGCCGGGGTGACGGTGCTGCTGCGCAACCAGACCCTGGCGCTGGGCATCCTGGTGCCGTTCTTCTTCCTGCTCTCGCCGATCCTCTCGGTGGTGCCGAAGGTGAAGAACGTGGCCCACTACTTCCCGGACTGGGCCGGCTCCCGGGCCATCCAGGTCTACCAGCCCGACGACCAGCCGTACGGCCCGTGGGTCGGTCTGCTGATCTGCGCGCTGTGGACGGCCGCCGCACTGGTCTGCGGCTACCTGGTCCTGCGGAAGCGCGACGCCTGAGCTCCCGTCAGCCGTCAGTACTTCGGAGCGCCGCGGCCCCGCTGGATGTTGGAGCCGCGGCGCTCCCGCGCTCCCCAGCAGGCCCGGTGCCAGTGCCGCCGGTCGTCCACGCCGCCGCCGTGGTCGGGCCAGGCCACCACGTGCCCGACGCCGGGCGGGATCTCCTGGTCGCAGCCGGGGCACCGGTAGTACCGCCCGGCGGTGCCCGCCACGGTCTGCACCACCCACTCCTCGCCCCGGTACTCCTCGGTCCGCCGCAGCGAGCCCCCCGTCGGTGCGCCGCTGCCGCGGTCCTCGGGCTTGTCGATCCGGTTGCGGCGGGGTGACACGGGATTCCCTCTCCTCGGCGTGGCGTGCCTCAAGGGTACGGGGCGCGCCCGGGCCGCGGGCGGGGAGCGCCGCACTTCCCGGCGGTGACCGGGTTCCCGCCCCGGGGGCCGACGGCCGTCCCACCGCCCCCGCGGACCCCAATAGCACGGCGGGCGGGTCCGGCGCCCGGGTTTCCGGGGTAATCCACCCTTCCTCGGAGTTTTCGGGGGTTCGGCGTGCCATTGGCACATGACATGGGTTACTCACGTGGTGACACGGCGGGGCCCGCGGACCCTGCGCGGCACCGATCGAGGCAGGCACCCGATGACGAAGACCACCCCCCGGCCCGAAGCCCGCTCCGCCGCCCCGCGGACGGTTGGCGCGGGGGTGGTGCCGGCCGAACGGGCGGCGGCGGAGCAGGCACCGGGCGCCGGCACGGACGCGGTCCGGGTCGGTGCCTTCCTGCTGTCCGCGCAGTTCCCCGGCCAGAGCCACGGCGAGGCGCTGGACCGGACGGTCTCGGCGGCGCTGGCCGCCGAGCGGGCCGGCCTGGACGCGGTGTGGCTGGCCGAGCACCACTTCGTGCCGTACGGGGTCTGCCCGGACGCGGCGACGCTGGCCGCGATGCTGCTGGGCCGCACCCGGCGGATCGGGGTGGGGACGGCGGTGAGCGTGCTGAGCACCCGTCACCCGGTGGCGCTGGGCGAGCAGGCGGCGCTGCTGCACCTGACCTCGGGCGGCCGGTTCACCCTGGGCGTGGGGCGCGGCGGCCCGTGGATCGACCTGGCGGTGTTCGGCGGCGGCCTGGAGGCGTACGAGCGGGGCTTCCCGGAACGCCTGGACCTGCTGCTGCGCTGGCTGCGCGGGGCCCGGGTGGGGGCGACGGGGCAGCAGTTCGCGTTCCCGGAGGTGGCGGTGGTGCCGCGGGCCGCGGAGCCGGGCCGGCGGGCGGACCTGGCGGGCTGGCTGGGCCTGGAGGGCGCGGTGATCCCGCGCCAGCGCCAGGACGAGGCGGCGCCGGTCCGGTCGGGCCCGCCGGTGGTGGTGGCCTGCACCTCGCCGGGCGGGGTGCGGACGGCCGCCGAGCGGGGCCTGCCGATGCTGCTCGGCATGCACGCGGGCGACGAGGACAAGCGGGAGATGCTGGCGGCGTACCGGGCGGCCTGGCGGGCGGCGGGGCGCGGCGAGGAGCAACTGGCCCGGGTGGAGCGGGAACACGTGGCGGCGGGCGTGGCACAGGTGGACGACCGGGCCGGGGCGGCCCGGGCCGGCCTGCTGCGGACGATGCCGGACTTCTTCGCGCACGGCCTGGGCGCGCACCGCACGGTGGACGGCCGGGAGCGCTCGATGCGCGACCCGCGGGCGTACACCGAACTGCTCTGCGACCTGCACGCGGTGGGCACGCCCCGGCAGTGCGCGGACCGGCTGCTGGCGACGGCGGAGCGCACCGGCATCCGGCGCTTCGCGCTGCTCGCCGAGGGCTCGGGCGACACCGCGGCGACGCTGCACAACCTGGCCCGGCTGGGCGCGGAGGTGCTGCCGCAGCTCTCCTGAGGTCCGCCACGGGCCGCTACGGGCCCGCGCCCGGCCGCGGGCCGCCCCGGGCGACTGGGACCGGGGGGCCCGCGTTCGACGGCCGTACGCGGCCGCTGACGCCTCGTCAGCGGGTGCGGGCGGCCTGGTGCGCTGACGCCGGGTCAGCAGTCGCGCAGCTCCGGCGACTGGTTGAGCAGCTGGGCCCGGACCGAGGTGAAGCGGGCCAGCCGCTCGTCGGCGTCGGGGCCGGGGGCGAAGACGGCGACCCGGTGACAGTTCTGGAAGGCCAACCGGACGCCGAAGTGGCGCTGCAGAGCGCCCCGGATCGCGTCGCTGGCCAGCGCGCGGAGCAGTTGTCCGCGCTCCTGCTCGCTCGGCGGGGGGACTTCGTTGTCGGCGAAGTCGGTTCCGTCGACCTTGAGTTGGGCGACCAGCGAGCTGATCATGTCCCAGGCGTAGGGCAGCGAGGTGCGGACACAGTCGACGAACTCCCGCTCGTCGACCTCGCCTCGTTCGGCCTTCTCCAGCATGGCCGGTGAGACGTCGAGCGACATGGGTTCTCCTCTCGTGGTCCGCTCCGGCGGGATCGCCGGGGCGGTGGTGCCGAGGTGGTGCGGTGGTGCGGTGAGGGTGGCGCCGTGGGTGCCGAGGGGGTGCTGGGGAGTGCTGGGGGTGCTGGGACGGATGTGCGGGTGAACCGCGCGCGTTGTTCGAGTGGTGACGGTGCGACGGATCGGTGGACGCCGCGCGTCGGGTTCGGTCCGGGGGGTCAGACCAGCGTGGCAGGCACCCCCTCACCCGGGTTGGTGAATCGGTGGATTGCCGCCCGGAACGCCCCTTCCGGGACGAGATTGGCCGGAATCCGACGTGTCCCAACCCACCGCGCCGAACTGGCCCCCTCACCCCGCGCAGCCGTGCGGTCACCATGCTTCGCCGCTCCCGCCCGGGTGACACCCGCCGTGCGCGCACTCGCTTCAAACGGCCCCCGGGCCCGGCCCGGCCGGACCGGCTGTCTCGGGATTGCGCCGCCTGGGCCCCACCGCGCCGGGCGGTCCGCCGGAGCCCCCGGAATCGAACACGGACCGGGGCACTCCCGGCGGGCCTTAGGCTTGTCCCCATGCGTCTTGTCATCGCCAAGTGCACCGTGGACTACGCGGGCCGCCTCGCTGCACATCTGCCCTCCGCCGTGCGCCTGGTGATCGTGAAGGCCGACGGGAGCGTCAGCATCCACGCCGACGACCGGGCCTACAAGCCGCTGAACTGGATGTCGCCGCCGTGCTCCCTCAAGGAGGCCGACGGCGTGTGGACGGTCACCAACAAGGCCGGCGAGAAGCTGATCATCACCCTGGAGGACGTCCACCACGACTCCTCGCACGAACTGGGCGTCGACCCCGGCCTGATCAAGGACGGCGTCGAGGCCCACCTGCAGGAGCTGCTCGCCGACCGGATGGAGGTGCTCGGCTCCGGCTGGCAGCTGATCCGCCGCGAGTACCCGACCCCGATCGGCCCGGTCGACATCCTCTGCCGGGACTCCGACGGCACCACGGTCGCCGTGGAGATCAAGCGCCGCGGCGAGATCGACGGCGTCGAGCAGCTCACCCGCTACCTCGAACTCCTCAACCGGGACCCGCTGCTGGCCCCGGTGAAGGGCGTGTTCGCCGCCCAGGAGATCAAGCCCCAGGCCCGCGTGCTGGCCACCGACCGGGGCATCGGCTGCGTCGTGCTGGACTACGACGAGCTGCGCGGCATCGACGACGACAAGCTCAAGCTGTTCTAGGGCCGCCCCTCCCCCGGTCGCGCCGCCCCGCCCGCGGGGGGCCCCCCGCGCGCGCCCCCGCCCCCCCCCCCCCCCCGCGCCCCCCCCCCCCCGCGCCCCCCCCCCCCCGTCCGGCGCCCAGACCTGGCCCCGCGCCCGCTCCGCCTCCCCGGGCGTCGCCCACCGCCTCCTGCGCCGCACCCTCGGCCCGGACGCCCCCGGCCTCCTCACCCACCCGGCCCGGGCCCCGTACGCCCGCGCCCTCGCCCGGGGGGACCTCAGCCCGGAACGACTGCTGGCACACTGACGGGCTGCCAATGGGCGGGCTGTCAGCCGCCGGTGGTGCCGGTCCCGCCGGTCGTCCCCCCGGTGGTGGTTCCGCCGGTCGTACCGCCCGTGGTCGTGCCGCCGCCGGTCGTCCCACCCGTGGTGCTGCCACCGGTCGTCGTACCGCCCGTCGTCCCCCCGGTCGTACCGCCGGTCGTGCTGCCGGTCGTCCCGCCGGTGGTGCCGGTCCCGCCGGTCGTCCCGCCCGTGGTCGTGCCGCCCGTGCCGCCGGTGGTGCCGGTCCCGCCGGCCGTGCCACCCGTGGTGCTGCCACCGGTCGTCGTACCGCCCGTCGTCCCCCCGGTCGTGCTGCCGGTCGTCCCGCCGGTGGTGCCGGTCCCGCCGGTCGTCCCGCCCGTGGTCGTGCCGCCCGTGCCGCCGGTGGTGCCGCCGGTCGTGCCGGTCCCCGCCTTCGTCGTGGTGCTCGTCGTGGTCGGGGTGCTGCTCGGCTTGTGGGTGGCGGTGGGGCTGTTCGTCGCCGAGGTGCTCGCGGAGGCGGTCGGGCTGTCGCTGGCGCTGGGGCTGTCCGTGGCGGAGGGGCTGTCGGGGGTGGACGGGGTCGGGGCGGGCGAGGTGCTGCGGGGGCTGGTGGTGGGGTCGAGCGGGGGGAGGTCCTCGGTGGAGTTGCCGGCGTCGCCGCCGGCGGGGCGGTCGTCCCCGGTGGCGGCGACGCCGATCGCGGTGCCGAGGACGCCGAGCGCCATCACCGCCGCGCCGGCCAGCAGCGCGGTCTTGCGGGCGCCGCGCGGGGCCCGCTTGCGCAGCCGGCCGGGCACCACCTGGGCGATGGCCCGGATCGAGCGGCGGCGGCGGGCGGGTTCGGTGTCGGAGCCGGCGGTGAGCGCGGCGGTCTCCTCGATCCGGATCAGGTCGAGCATCCGGCGGGCCCCGGCGGCGCCGCGCTGTTCGCCCGCGGCGGCGCGCAGCGCGATGGCCGCCTCCAGTTCGGCGACGGCCCGTTGCGGGTGGCCCGAGCAGAGCGCGTGCACGCCCAACTCGTGGTGGAACCAGCCCTGTTCGGCGGTGGCGCCGAGCATCCTGGCGGCTTCCAGGCCGAGTTGCAGGGTGCGTTCCCAGGCGCCCCAGCGCAGCGACAGGGCGAGTGCGGGGGCGGCGGCCCGGGCGAGCCGGAGGACTTCCTCAGGGCGGTCGGCGTCCCGTTCGGCGAGCAGTACGGCGATGATCACCTCGGCCTCGGCGGCGACCTGGCGGGTCGACACCGAGGCGTGTCCGACCCACCAGGAGAGGTGTTCGGCGGCGCCGTGGGCGATCCCGCCGGGGGCGAACGGCGCGGGCAGGCCGTTGACGTCGTCCTCGACCTCGGGGAGCAGCGCGTCCAGGACGCCTTCGGTGAGGCGGTGGTGGCCGCCGACCGAGACGGCGAGTCCGGCTTCGACGAGTTCCTGCAGGGCGCTCTCGCCGAGTCCGACGTCGACCAGCGCGGGCAGGTGCGGGGCGGTGGGGCACTCGCCGCCGAGGGCGAGGGCGAGTCGCAGCACCAGCCGGGCGGACTCGCTCAGCCCCTGCACCAGGCGGCGGGCGGGCGCGGCGCTCTCGCCGACCGAGGGCAGCGGCACCTGGTGGCGCAGTTCGCGCTCCAACTCGGCCGGGTCCCGGGGCAGTTCGTACTCCTGGACGAAGCCGAACAGGCTGCGGCGCTCCTCCTGGGCGGCGACCAGGGCGTCCACCGTGACGTCGCGCTGGCGCAGCAGCGCGGCGGCCCGGACGAAGCGCAGCGGCAGGCCCTCGGACTCGAACCACAGGTCGACCGCCCAGGCCCGTTCGGTCTCGTCGAGCGGGCGGCCGGCGAGCCGGGCGGCGAGGGTCAGGCAGGCGGGGCGGGAGAGGCCGGCGACCAGGTGGTCGCGCAGCCGCGAGCCGGGGGCGGGCGGCGGGCCGCCGGGGGCGGCGGCTATCAGGAAGGCGCACTCGGGGGCGAACGCGAGCAGTTCCTCCAGTTCCTCGCCGCCGGGTTCGACGTCGTCGATCACGACCACGGCGGCGACGCCGGCCAGCAGTTCGGCGAGCTGTTCCCGGTCGGGCCGGAAGTCGGGGGCCTGGTGGGTGACGGCGAAGAGTTCCTGCAGCAGGTCGGGGACGGTGCGGTGGTAGCCGCTGAGCCGGACCACGCCGTCCGGCGCGAGTTCCCCGGCGGCTTCGGCGACGGCGGCGAGCAGCGCGGAGCGGCCCGAGCCGGCCTGGCCGACCAGTTGGACCGAGCGGCCCGCCCGGAGCTGCTCGACCAGCGCCTCGATGTCGCCGTCGCGGTCCAGCAGCCGCAGGTCGCCGGGTCCGGCGCCGAGGGCGAGCGGGCCGACGGCCGGACTGGGGCCCAGCTCGGGCCGGGCCTGGACGAGTCCGCGGATCCGCCGGGGCTGGGGCATCCACTCGTCGGGGCAGTGCCGGGCCTCCGAACCCTCCGGCCCGCCGACCACCACCAGCCGTTCTCCGCTGACCAGTTCGCCGCTCCGCGGGCGCACCCCGTCCCCCCGGAACTCCCCGTTCGGCTGACCCACGTCGCTGCTCCCCGCCACTCGGACACCTGAGCGGAGACTTTCCCACACGGGCGCGGCGCATCACCACACAGGGGTGGCTCCGGCAGCTAGCCGGTCCGCACACGAACTCCCGGCGGGAGCGTCGGGGCCCCTCCGGCGGGATCGGCCGGGGAGGGCCTAGTGCCGCGTCAGGCAATCTTCGCCGTGAAGGAGCGGCGTCCGGTGCGTGCTATCGGCGTGCCGGCCGGAAGCCCTCGTACTGGATGTACTTGGGTTTTCGGCCGGTGCGGCGAGAGTGCGTGCCGGGCGTCGCGACGGGCGAAGGTTGCCTGACGCGGCACTAGCCGAGCGCGGGGAGCGTCGTCCCGCAGGGGTCCGGCACGGCGCCCTCGACGGCCAGGATCCGGTGCAGCCGGGTGGCGACCAGCAGGCGCTGCAGCTGCACGGGCACGTCCCGGAGCACCAGTCGGCGTCCGACCCGGCCGGCCCGGCGGTGGGTCCCCATGATGACGCCGAGCCCGGTGGCGTCCCAGAACTCCAGGCGTCCGAGGTCGAGGACGAGGTCTCCCTCGCCGCCGTCGACGGCGGCGTGCAGCAGCGCCCTGGCGTCGGCGGCGCTGCGCACGTCGAGCCGTCCTTCGATGGCCAGTTCGGCGTGGTCGCCGGTGATGCGCATGCTGTCCTCCTCCTCGGCCGCCTGCCGTGCGCCCGCTCCACGGTGCCGTTCGCACCCCGGGGGACGTCCGTGCCCCGTGGGGCCGTGTCCGCGCACCGGCCCCTTCCTGAATCTGACGGCGAACCAGTTCCGCAGGTTGCTGTCACCCGCCGGACTGCCCCTCAACTTCACCCGTCCGAGGGAATATACGCAGGATCACCTCACACCTACGCTCGATTACCGCCCAAATCACCCGTCTGCGGGGCGGACCGTGAGCAAACTCACCCGGCCGCCCAGAACGTCCCGCACCCGGGCAGCACGGACCACCTGCGGGAGCGGCATCGCTCTCGCCGGACTCTAGTGGGAGCGCGCCCGCCGTGGTGCGATCCGGCGGTGTGATCTGCGCCGGAGGGGGTGTGATCTGCACCCCTCCCGCTCGCCGCCCCGCTCCCCCGTCCCGCCCGGTCCTCCCCGGGGCCGGCCCCGCTCAGTCCTCCCCGGGGACGGGCACCGTGAGTTCCTGGGTGAGGATCGCGGCCTGCACCCGGCTGCGCAGGCCGAGCTCGGCCAGGATCCGGCTGACGTGCGTCTTGGTGGTGGCCTCGGCGGTGTGCAGCCGCCGGGCGATCTGCGCGTGGGAGAGCCCCGCCCCGAGGCAGCCCAGCACCTCCCGCTCCTTGGGCGTCAGCGCCTCCAGCGCCTCCAGCGCGGCCGGCCCGGCGGCTGCGGCGGCGTCCGGCGGCGGGCCCGGGGTCCGGGCGAAGGAGGAGATCAGCCGCCGGGTGACGGACGGCGCGAGCATGCCGTCGCCGCGGGCGACCGCCCGGATGCCGTCGACCAGCGCCCGGGCCTCCAGGTCCTTGAGCAGGAACCCGGCGGCGCCGGCCCGCGGCGCGCCCCACCCGTACTCGTCCAGGTCGAAGGTGGTGAGCACCAGCACCTGCCCGGCCCGGCGGCGACCACCTCCCGGGTCGCGGTGACGCCGTCCATCCGGGGCGTCCGGACGTCCATCAGCACCACGTCGGGCCGCAGTTCCCGCGCCAGCCGGACGGCCTGCTCGCCGTCGGCCGCCTCGCCGACCACCTCCAGGTCGTCCTCCGCCCGCAGGATCATCATCAGCGCGGTCCGCACCGCCGCCTGGTCCTCGGCCACCAGCACCCGGATCACGCCCGTCCCCCGCCCGCCGCCCGCCGCCCGCGGCAGCACCGCCCGCACCGTCCACCGCTCCCCGTCCGGCCCGGCGGCGAACTCCCCGCCGAGCAGGTGGGCCCGCTCGCCCGTACCGACCGGCCCGGCCTTCGCCCCGGGCACCGGCCGCCCCTCGCCCGGCCAGTAGGCGGAACTCAACGAGATCTCCAACTCCCGTTCCCCGTAGCGGATCTCCAGCCGTACCGGGCCGGGCGCGGCGTGCTTGACCGCGTTGGTCAGCGACTCCTGGACGATCCGGTACGCGGCCAGTTCCAGCGGGGCGGGCAGCTCGCCGCGCTCGCCCGACTCCTCGGCCTCGAAGCGCAGCCCGGCCGCCCCGGCCGGCCGCCCCGGCCGGGCGTCGTAGGCGCCGAACGCGAGCAGCAGCAGGCCGCCGAGCAGCCCGGCGGCGGCGATGGCCAGGTCCTCCTGGCGGTCGGTGAGCCTCACGGGGCCCATCCCAGCACTCCTTCCGACCTGCCGGAACGACCGGTCGGACGACCCGCCGTCCGCCGAAAGTCGCACGCCCCCGTCGACTGGCCGGACGATGTGCCGGAACCCGCGCGGGAGCAGGATCGAAGCATGGTTTCCCTGATCGTGGCGGGTGAGGTCGGTTTCTGGGTGGTGCTGGCCGCCGGGCTGCTGGCCCGGTACGGGCTGCGCCTGCGCCGCACCGGCGCGGTGCTGCTCGCGCTGCTCCCGGTGGTCGACCTGGTGATCCTCGGCGCGACCGTCGCCGACCTGCGCGGCGGCGCCACCGCCGACTGGACGCACGGCCTGGCGGCCGCGTACGTCGGCTTCTCGCTCGCCCACGGCCGCCGCCTGGTCCGCTGGGCCGACGGCCACGCCGCGCACCGGCCGGCCGGCCGGCCGCCCGAGACCCGCCGGGATGCCGAAGTACGGTGCGCCGCGGGCCCGTTACGAGTGGGGCGTGTTCGCGCTGACGCTGCTCGCCTCGGTGGTCACGGTGGCGCCGGTGGCGGGCGTGCAGTGGCTGGTCGGCGACGGCGCCCGGACGGCGGCGCTGGACTCCCGGTACCCGCGGATGGGCCTGGTGGTCGGCATCAACCTGCTGGTCGCCGCCAGCTACACGGTCTTCCCCGCGCGGGAGAAGTGACCGCGGGTCAGCGGTTCTCGCCGGGCACCCACAGCACGTCGCCGCGCTCCTTGTTGGCGGTCCGCGCCAGGATGAACAGCAGGTCGGACAGCCGGTTCAAGTACTTCGCGGTCAGCGGGTTGACGCTCTCGCCGTGCTCCTCGATCGCCGCCCAGGTCGCCCGCTCGGCCCGCCGCACCACCGTGCACGCCAGGTGCAGGTACGCCGCGCCGGGCGTCCCGCCGGGCAGGATGAAGCTGCGCAGCTTCTCCAGCTCCGCCAGGAACCGGTCGCAGTCCCCCTCCAGCCGGTCCACGTAGGACTGCTCGACCCGCAGCGGCGGGTACTTCGGGTCCTCGACGATCGGGGTGGCGAGGTCCGCGCCGACGTCGAACAGGTCGTTCTGGATCCGGGTCAGCACCGCGACCAGCTCGTCGTCCAACTCCCCGGCGGCCAGCGCCACGCCGAGCGCCGCATTGGCCTCGTTGGTGTCCGCGTACGCGATCAGCCGGGGGTCGGTCTTGGTGGTCCGGCTCATGTCGCCGAGCGCGGTCGTGCCGTCGTCCCCGGTCCGGGTGTAGATGCGCGTGAGGTTCACCATGCCCGCAGCCTAGCGGGCCCGCCGAACCGTGTTAACGGTGGCTCACTGAGCCGAACGTCACGCGACGTTGACCCGCTGCCCGGGCGGCGCCGCCTCCAGCCAGGCCAGGAAGCCGGTCAGCGCGTCGTCGCTCATCGCCAGCTCCAGCGGGGCGCCCTTGTGCAGGCAGCGCAGCACCACCGAGCCGGACAGCAGGGCGAGTTCCTCCTGGCCCTGCGGGTAGCGGCGGCCCAGCACCTCGATCTCGGTGCGCGGCAGCACCCGGCGCGGCCGGGGCGCGTAGGAGAAGACCCGGAACCACTCGATCGAGTCGCCGCTGTAGCGGCCGATACCAAAAACCCACCCCTTGCCGTCGGTCTGCGGGACCGGGGCGGAGGTGGGTCGGCCGTTCTCGTCGAGATCCGGCTGGGTGGAGGCGTCGGCCGGCATTTTCAGGCGGTAGGAGCAGTCGAAGGTGCCGCCCACCCGCTGGATGAGGCGGCGGCGTACCGCGAAGCCGACCAATCCGGCGATGGCGAGGACCACGACCGACGCGCACACCACAAGGGCGAGGACCATGCTCACCTACCTCCTCGCTGCCTCGTCCCCGTGGCGGTCGATGCACGACCGCCCATTCCTACCAACTGATGCGACGGTCCCGGGGTCACGCTCCAGGCGTCCCCGGGACCGTCGTCGAGATCAGGCTCAGTGGTGCGCCTTGAGCCCGCCGGCGGCGAGCAGGCGGACCTCGGCGCGGCGCTCGGCGTGCGAGTCCGCGTCGGTCTTGGCGTTCTCCAGCGCGCGCTCGGCGCGGGCGACGTCGATCTCGTCGGCCAGCTCGGCGATCTCGGCGAGGATCGACAGCTTGTTGTCGGCGAACGAGATGAAGCCGCCGTGCACCGCGGCGACGATCGTGCCCTGGTCGGTGGTGCGGATGGTGACCGGACCGGTCTCCAGCACGCTCAGCACCGGGGTGTGGCCGGGCATGATGCCGGTGTCACCGGAGGCCGTGCGGGCGACAACGATGGTGGCCGCACCGGACCACACCTTGCGGTCGGCTGCGACCAGCTCGACGTGCAGCTCAGCCAACGTGGGCTCCTTGGCTCTTGCCGGTCCTCGGGCACCCGGGCGAACGGGCGGCGATCTCGGCAGTTTCGGTAAGAATAACGGTCACGCGGCCCCGGAACGAAACCAAGGCCGTGTAAATGACCGGGATCACAGCAGATCCAGCGGTGAGGGGTGGCCCCCGACTGAGAGCCGGGGACCACCCCTCAACGGTTCGGTCTGCCGTGCAACCGGCCTGCGGTTACTTCTTCAGCAGCTCGGCGGCGTTGCGCTCAAGGTCGTCGATGCCACCGCACATGAAGAAGGCCTGCTCCGGGACGTGGTCGTACTTGCCGTCCGCGATCGCGTTGAAGGCCTCGATGGTCTCCGACAGCGGGACGGTCGAGCCGTCGACACCGGTGAACTGCTTCGCCACGTAGGTGTTCTGCGAGAGGAAGCGCTCGATGCGGCGGGCCCGCTGCACCGTGACCTTGTCCTCCTCGGACAGCTCGTCGATGCCGAGGATCGCGATGATGTCCTGGAGGTCCTTGTACTTCTGCAGGATCCCCTTGATGCGGACGGCGGTGTCGTAGTGCAGCGCCGAGATGTACCGCGGGTCGAGGATGCGGGACGTGGAGTCCAGCGGGTCGACGGCCGGGTAGATGCCCTTCTCCGAGATCGGGCGCGACAGAACGGTGGTCGCGTCCAGGTGGGCGAAGGTGGTGGCCGGCGCCGGGTCGGTCAGGTCGTCCGCGGGGACGTAGATCGCCTGCATCGAGGTGATCGAGTGACCGCGGGTCGAGGTGATGCGCTCCTGCAGGAGGCCCATCTCGTCGGCCAGGTTCGGCTGGTAGCCCACCGCGGAGGGCATGCGGCCGAGCAGGGTCGACACCTCGGAACCGGCCTGGGTGAACCGGAAGATGTTGTCGATGAAGAGGAGCACGTCCTGCTTCTCGACGTCGCGGAAGTACTCCGCCATGGTCAGCGCGGAGAGCGCGACGCGCAGACGGGTGCCCGGGGGCTCGTCCATCTGGCCGAAGACCAGCGCGGTCTTGTCCAGGACGCCCGAGTCGACCATCTCGTCGATGAGGTCGTTGCCCTCACGGGTGCGCTCGCCGACACCGGCGAACACCGACACACCACCGAAGTTCTCGGCGACGCGGTAGATCATCTCCTGGATCAGCACGGTCTTGCCGACACCGGCACCACCGAACAGACCGATCTTGCCACCCTGCACGTACGGGGTGAGGAGGTCGATGACCTTGATGCCGGTCTCGAACATCTCGGTCTTCGACTCAAGCTCGGAGAAGTTCGGGGCCTTGCGGTGGATCGGCCACTTGACCTGCACCTGGGACTCGAACTCGGCCTTGTCGACGTTCAGCACCTCACCGAGGGCGTTGAACACCTTGCCCTTGGTGATCTGGCCGACCGGGACGGAGATCGCCGCGCCGGTGTCGGTGACCTGCGAACCGCGGACCAGGCCGTCGGTCGGCTGCATCGAGATGCCGCGGACCAGGCCGTCGCCGAGGTGCTGGGCGACCTCAAGGGTCAGGGTCTTCTTGCCCGAGCCGTCGGGGTTGTCCACCTCGACGTGCAGGGCGTTGAACATGTCCGGAATGGCGTCGACGGGGAACTCCACGTCGACGACCGGGCCGATGACCCGCGCGACGCGGCCCGTCGCCGTGGTCGGCTCAACAGTGGTGGTCATACTCATTCGCTCCCCGCGCTAGCGTCGGCCAGCGCGTTCGCGCCGCCCACGATCTCGCTGATTTCCTGGGTGATCTCGGCCTGACGGGCCGAGTTGGCAAGCCGCGTCAGCGACTTGATGAGCTCGCCGGCGTTGTCCGTCGCGCTCTTCATGGCGCGGCGGCGGGCGGCGTGCTCGGAGGCAGCCGACTGCAGCAGCGCGTTGTAGATCCGGCTCTCGACGTACCGCGGCAGCAGCGCGTCGAGGACGCCCTCCGCCGACGGCTCGAAGTCGTACAGCGGGAAGATCTGGTTCTTGGCCGGCGCGCCGTCGCTCAGCTCGACCTCGTCGAGCTTCAGCGGCAGCAGCCGGTGGTCCACCGCGTTCTGCGTCAGCATCGACACGAACTCGGTCGACACCAGGTGCAGCTCGTCCACGCCGCCGGTCTCCGCCGTGAAGGCTTCGATCAGGTCCGCCGCGACCGTCTTGGCGTCCCCGTAGGTCGGCTTGTCGGAGAAGCCGGTCCAGGAGTTCGCCACCGCCAGGTTGCGGAAGCCGTAGTAGCCCACGCCCTTGCGGCCGACGATGTACGTGACCACTTCCTTGCCCTCTTCGCGGAGGCGGGCGGCGAGCGCCAGCGACTGCTTGATGGCGTTGGTCGAGTAACCGCCCGCCAGGCCGCGGTCCGCCGTGATCAGCAGGACGGCGGCGCGCGAGGCGTTCGGGTTCTCGGTGGTCAGCGGGTGCTTCGCGGTGGACCGGGTGGCCACCGCGGTCACCGCGCGGGTGAGCTCGTCGGCGTACGGAGTGGAGGCGGCCACCGCGCGCTGCGCCTTGACGATGCGCGACGCGGAGATCATCTCCATCGCCTTGGTGATCTTCTTCGTCGCGGTGACGGAGCGGATGCGGCGCTTGTAGACCCGAAGCTGTGCTCCCATTGGGTCGTTACGTCCTTTCCCTCGCTACCGGACTCAGGCCTGCTCGGAGAGCAGCTTGCCGTCAGCCGTGGTGAAGCCCTGCTTGAAGGAGTTGATCGCGGCGGTCAGCGCGTCGATCGTGCCCTGCTCCAGCAGACCGGTCTCGACGATGCCGGCCAGGATGCCCTTGTGCTCCAGGCGGACGTTGTCCAGGAACTCGCGCTCGAAGCGGCGGATGTCCGCGACCGGGACGTCGTCCAGCTGGCCGGTGGTGCCGGCCCAGATCGAGACGACCTGCTCCTCGACCGGGAACGGCTGGTACTGGCCCTGCTTCAGCAGCTCGACCATGCGGGCGCCGCGCTCCAGCTGGGCCTTCGAGGCCGCGTCCAGGTCGGAACCGAAGGCGGCGAACGCCTCCAGCTCGCGGTACTGGGCGAGGTCGAGGCGCAGACGGCCGGCGACCGAGCGCATGGCCTTGATCTGGGCGGAGCCACCGACGCGGGAGACCGAGATGCCGACGTTCACGGCCGGGCGGATGCCGGCGTTGAACAGGTCGGACTCCAGGAAGCACTGGCCGTCGGTGATCGAGATGACGTTGGTCGGGATGTACGCCGAGACGTCGTTGGCCTTGGTCTCGATGATCGGCAGACCGGTCATCGAGCCGCCGCCGAGGGCGTCGTTCAGCTTGGCGCAGCGCTCCAGCAGGCGGGAGTGCAGGTAGAAGACGTCGCCCGGGTACGCCTCGCGGCCCGGCGGGCGGCGCAGCAGCAGGGAGACGGAGCGGTAGGCCTCGGCCTGCTTCGACAGGTCGTCGAAGACGATGAGGACGTGCTTGCCGTCGTACATCCACTCCTGGCCGATGGCCGAGCCGGTGTACGGGGCGAGGTACTTGAAGCCGGCCGGGTCGGAGGCGGGAGCGGCCACGATGGTGGTGTACTCCAGCGCGCCGGCCTCCTCCAGGGCGCCGCGGACGGACGCGATGGTGGAGCCCTTCTGGCCCACGGCGACGTAGATGCAGCGGACCTGCTTCTCCGGGTCGCCCGAGCGCCAGTTGTCGCGCTGGTTGATGATCGTGTCGACGGCGACGGCGGTCTTGCCGGTCTGGCGGTCACCGATGATCAGCTGGCGCTGGCCGCGGCCGATCGGGGTCATCGCGTCGATGGCCTTGATGCCGGTCTGCAGCGGCTGCTTGACCGACTTGCGGGCCATGACGCCGGGGGCCTGCAGCTCCAGGGCGCGGCGGCCGGTGGCCGCGATCTCGCCCAGGCCGTCGATCGGGTTGCCCAGCGGGTCCACGACGCGGCCGAGGTAGCCGTCGCCGACCGGGACGGAGAGGACCTCGCCGGTGCGCTGCACCGTCTGGCCCTCCTCGATGCCCGAGAACTCACCGAGGACGACGACACCGATCTCGCGGGTGTCGAGGTTCAGCGCGAGGCCGAGGGTGCCGTCCTCGAACTTCAGCAGCTCGTTGGCCATGACCGAGGGCAGGCCCTCGACCTTGGCGATACCGTCCATGGCCTCGGTGACCGTGCCGACCTCTTCACGCGAGGCCGCGTCCGGCTGGTACGACTGGACAAAGTCGGCCAGCGCGTCCCGGATCTCCTCCGGACGGATCGTAAGCTCCGCCATCAGGCTTCCCTGCTCTCCTAGTTTGCGATCCTCGGCCCGCCATTGAGGGCCGCAAGTGCTCGACTCTCGGCCGGGTCGGGTGAACCGGCCGTACGTTTTGCCGGCCCACCTGGTGTGGACCGACGCCCGACCGAGGGTCGGATAGTGCTGGTGCTCAGCCTTCGAGGCCCTGGCGAGCGCCTTCGAGGCGGCTCGCGACGGTGCCGTCGATGATCTCGTCGCCGATCTGGACCCGGACACCGCCCTGGACCGTCGGGTCCACGTCGATGTTCAGGTGGACCTGCCGGCCGTAGAGGCCGGCCAGGGCGGCGGCGAGGCGCTGCTTCTGGACGTCCGACAGCGGGATCGCGGTGGTGACCAGGGCCACCACGCGGCCCCGCCGGGAGGCGGCGAGCTTGGAGTAGGACTCCAGGCCACCCTCCAGGCTACGACCACGCGGGTTGGTGACCAGGCTGGCGACCAGGCGGACGGTGCCGGCGTTGGCGCGGCCGCCGAGGAGCTTGCGGACCAGCGCGGCCTTGGCGGCGGCGTCGGCCTTCGGCTCGGTCAGCGCGGCGCGCAGCTCGTGCGAGCCCGCCACCACCCGGCCGAACCGGAACAGCTCGTCCTCGACGTCGTCCAGCGCGCCCGCCTTGTCGGCGGCGATGACCTCGGCGTACGCGGCGAGTTCCTCGACCGCGTCGACCAGGTCGCGCGGGCCGGACCAGCGCGAGCGGACCAGGCCGGAGACCAGGTCGACGGCCTCGCCGGAGACCTGGCCGTTCAGCAGCGAGGCGACCAGCTGGGCCTTGTCCTGGCCGGACCGCGCGGGGTCGGTCAGGACGCGGCGCAGCGAGACCTCGCGGTCCAGCAGCGCGGTGACGGCGGCGAGTTCCTCGGCGAGCTTGGCCGCGTCCACCGAAGTGTTGTCGGTCAGGCTCTCCAGGTTCTCGCGGCCGGCGGCGAGTGCCTCACGGCTCGCGCCGATCACTTGGACGCACCCTGGGCAACGGCGGCCTTGGACTCCAGCTCGTCCAGGAAGCGGTCGATGACACCGCTCTGGCGGGCGTGGTCCTCCAGCGACTCACCGACGATGCGGGAGGCCAGCTGGGAGGCCAGCGAGCCGACGTCCTGGCGAAGGACCGCGGTCGCCTGCTTCTTGTCGGCCTCGATCTGGGCGTGGCCGGCGGCGACGATGGCCTCGCGCTGGCGCTGGCCCTCCTCGCGCATCTCGGTGATCAGGACAGCGCCCTGCTCACGGGCGTGCTCGGTGATCCGAGCGGCCTCGTGGCGCGCCTCGGCGAGCTCGGCGCGGTACTGCTCCAGCAGGGCCTGGGCCTCGGCCTGAGCGGTCTCCGCGCGCTTCATGCCGCCTTCGATGGCGTCACGGCGCTCCCCCAGCACCTTCTCGATGCTGGGGAGGAGCTTCTTGCCGAGGATGCCGAAGACGATGAAGAAGCAGAGCAGGCCGATGATGACCTCGGGCCACGCGGGGAGGAGCGGGTTCATCTGCTCCTCCGACGCGAGGAAGACCTCGGGGGCCATATCAGAACCTTTCGTCGGAATTGACTACTGGTGCGCCTGGCTCACTTGCCGTAGACGAACGGCATGACGATGCCGATCAGGGCGAGGGCCTCGGTCAGGGCGAAGCCGATGAACATGTTGGAGCGGATCAGGCCGGCGGCCTCGGGCTGACGGGCCATCGCCTGCACGCCGTTACCGAAGATCAGACCGACGCCGATGCCGGGGCCGATGGCGGCGAGGCCGTAGCCGATGGAAGCGACGGAACCGGAAACCTCAGCGAGAGCGGACATCTCAGCTAATCCTTTGCGGGGATGGGATACCGGTGGGTGTTGGCCACCGGGAGTTCATGGGCGCGGCCGGGGCCGCGGGGCTCAGTGCGCCTCTTCCAGGGCACCGGCGATGTAGCTGCTGGCCAGCATCACGAAGATGTAGGCCTGCAGGAACTGCACCAGCAGCTCGAAGGCGGTCAGACCGACGGCCACCACGAAGGACACCGAGCCGTACAGGGCGCCGATGCTGGGGCTGAGCAGGTACCACGAGGCCACCGAGAAGACGACGATCAGCAGGTGACCGGCGAACATGTTGGCGAAGGCTCGGACCGCGAGGGTGAAGGGGCGCACGAAGATGTTCGAGAAGAACTCGATCGGCACCAGGATGAACATGACCCAGCCGGGAATGCCCGACGGCCAGCAGAGGTTCTTCAGACCACCGACGAAGCCGTGCTTCTTGAAGGTCAGCCCCATGTAGGTGATCCACACGATCGCCGCCAGCCCGACCGGGAACGCGATGCGCGACATCACCGGGAACTGGGCGAACGGGATGATGGACATGATGTTCATGATCCACACGAAGAAGAACATCGAGACCAGCATCGGGACGTACTTCTCGCCCTTTTTGCCGATGGTCTCCAGCACGATGCTCCGCTTGACGAAGTCGTACCCGATCTCGCCGACCAGCTGGAGCTTGCCGGGGAGCAACTTCGGCTTCGCGAAGGCCGCCCAGAAGAAACCGACCACCAGCAGCGCGCAGATGATCGACAGCAGCATCGGCTTCGTGAAGTCGACCCCACCGACCGTGAAGATCGGCTTGAAGTCGAACTCACCGAGACCGGGGGCCGGGAAGCCGCAGCCGGAGTTCAGGTGGCAACCGGCCTCGGAGGCGAGCTGGACGTCAGCACCCACCACAGACTCCTTCGTTCTGACGCATGGTTACGGCAACCTCGGTGTGTCGGCGTGACCGGGGGCCACGGTGCGGCACTGGAACTAGTCGGATTTCTTGCTGACCCGGCGCGGCGCATATCCCCACCGCGGGATCTTCGAAAGCTTCGTGGAGCCGGGGGGCGATCCGTCCGATTCTCGGAGGGACCTGGCCGCTTCCCGTACTCCGCCGTTGGGACGGACGATAGCAGCCCGTCAGGAGGGCATAAACACCGCCCCCCTCGCGAGGGGGACGGTATGCCCCGCTCACGGTTGACGCCCTGATTTCGGCTTGCCGTCGGGTTCCACGTAGAAGGTCTTGGCCTTGAGCCAGCCCCGCACCTGGAAGCCCATCCAGACGATCACCAGGCCGAGCAGGCTCAGGCCGAAGACCTTGTGGTCGAAGAAGGTGAGGTGCTTGGCCACCGCGAGCAGGACGCCGATCACCAGGATCTGAGTGGTGTAGACCACCATCGCGATCGGCATGAGCATCTGCGGGTTGTTGCGGCCCAGCCGGTCGAGCGCGACCTGGCCGGCGCTGAAGAACGCGATCACGACCACCGTCGCGAGCAGGGCGCCGAGCAGACCCTTCCCCTGGGCGACTGCGAAGGAGATCGCCATGGCGACCACTCCGGCGACCGCAGTGGGAATTGCGGCGCCACGGAGGATCCGGGCGTCGTGGGACGGCATGTCGGCAACTCCGGCGGCATGTCGGAAACGGGGGACGGAGACACGGGGTGCGAGGACCTCGCCGCGGGCAGCCGCTTGAACGGCGAGCCCGTCGAGGGAGACCGACCGGGGACGGAAGTCCTCCACCTGTCAGGTCTTTCGGCGTGTTCTCGGTACTCGTGAACGGTATCACAAACTATTTGATGAGAGCTTTACCATGAAGGTGTGGTACCTGTCACACGGTGGGCCCACAAGTGCCGCCGAACGGGTGCCGCCGAACGGCCCAGTCGGAGTTGACTTCCCGTCAGGGCCGCTGGTCGCCGCGCGGCCCGACCGCCGTCGCCCCGGTGCCCATCCGCCCCAGCAGGGCCTTGTCCTCGGCCGACAGCTCCGCCATCGCGGGCGCCTCGTCCCCGGTTCCGGCCCCGTCGCCGTCCGCCTCCACCTCCGCCGTCACCGCGGTGCCCGCCGCCGCGGCGCCCCCGCCGTCCGGCTCGCCGTCCCGGTAGCGGGGCGGCACGAAGGACTGGACGGCCTTGGGCGCGCGCGGCTTGAACCGCGGCATCAGCAGCACCGCGAGGCCGACCAGGCACAGGCCCGCCATCGACAGGACCACCGCGCGGCCGGTGTTGGTGACCGACACCGCGACGGTGCCGAAGGCGATCAGCGCGGCCCAGAAGTACATGATCAGCACGGCCCGGCTGTGCGAGTGCCCGACCTCCAGCAGCCGGTGGTGCAGGTGCTGCTTGTCCGCCGCGAACGGCGACTTGCCCGCCCAGGTGCGGCGCACCACGGCCAGCAGCAGGTCGGCCAGCGGCAGCGCGATCACCGTCAGCGGCAGGATCAGCGGGATGTAGATCGGCACCAGGGCGTGCACGGCGGTGGTCTTCGAGCCGACCTGCTCGACGATCAGGTCGGGGTCGACGCGGCCGGTGATGGAGATCGCGGCGACGGCCAGCATCAGGCCGAGCATCATCGAGCCGGAGTCGCCCATGAAGATCCGCGCCGGGTGCAGGTTGTGCGGCAGGAAGCCCAGGCACATGCCGATCAGCACGGCGGTGAACAGCGCGGCGGGCGCGGCGTCGTTGATCCCGTAACCGAGCCAGAGCCGGTACGAGTACAGGAAGAAGGCCATCGCGGCGATGCAGACCATGCCGGCCGCCAGGCCGTCCAGGCCGTCGATGAAGTTCACGGCGTTGACCATGACGACGACCAGCACGACCGAGATCAGCATGCCCTGGGTCGGGGTGACCGGGACGGAGCCGTAGCCGGGCACCGGGATCGCGATCACCGTGATGCCCTGCCAGACCATCACGCCGGCGGCGATCATCTGCCCGCCGAGCTTCACCAGCGCGTCCACGCCCCACTTGTCGTCCAGGACGCCCAGCACGAACATGATCCCGGCCCCGGAGAGCAGGGCCTTGATGTCCGCGCTCTGCACGAACATCCGCCCCAGGCCCGAGAGTTGGGAGGCCGCCAGCAGGCCGGCCAGCAGGCCGGCGAACATCGCGATGCCGCCGAGCCGCGGGGTGGGCTCGCGGTGCACGTCGCGCGCCCGGACGGCGGGCATCGCGCCCGCCGCGATCGCGAACTTCCGCACCGGACTGACCAGCAGGTAGGTCACCGCCGCCGAGACGAACATGACCAGCAGATACTCACGCACCACCGGCCTCCACGGTCGCGCTCGGACGGATGAGTACGCAGGGTACTCCCGTGCTGGTTCGGGGTTCGAGGTGCGTCGCCACGGTGCACACCTTATTGACTCCGACGCCGAGCTCCCGCATCGCGGTTCTCCCCGACCGGCACCGGGCGGGCGCCGGACCGCTCAGCGGCGGCCGGCGAACGCCCGGGCCAGCTCCCGCACCCGGGCCCGGACCGGTTCCACCGGCTCCCCGGCGAGCACCCGGCCGAGCAGCGCGCCGACCTCGCCGAGCTCCTCCTCCCCCATCCCCTGGGCCGCGCAGGCCCCGGTGCCCAGCCGGATCCCGGAGGTCTCGGTGGGCGGCGCCGGGTCGTACGGGAGGGCGCACCGGCCCAGCATCAGCCCGGCGGCGGCGCACCGGCGTTCGGCCTCCACGCCGCTCAGCCCGAGCGGGGCGACCGAGGCGGTGACCAGGTGGGTGTCGGTGCCGCCGGTGAGCGGCGGCGCCCCGGCGGCGGCCAGCGCGGCGGCCAGCGCCCGCGCCCCGGAGACCGCCCGGCGGACGTAGCCGGTGTGGGCGGGGGTGCCGGCCTGGGCCAGCGCCACCGCCTTGGCGGCCACCTCGTTCATCGCCGCCCCGCCCTGGCAGAACGGGAACACCGCCCGGTCGATCCGGTCGGCCAGTTCGGCGGTGCACAGCAGCAGGCCGCCGCGCGGGCCGCGCAGCAGCTTGTGGGTGGCGGCCACGGTGACGTCCGCGTGCGGCACCGGGGAGGGCGCGGCACCGGCCGCGACCAGCCCGGCGGTCTGCCCGGCGGCGGCGATCAGGTAGGCGTCCACCTCGTCGGCGATCTCCCGGAAGGCGGCCCAGTCGACGTGCCGCGGGTAGGAGATGCCGCCCGCCACGATCGCCTTGGGGCGGTGCTCGCGGGCCAGGGCGCGGACCTGGTCGAGGTCGATCCGGCCGTCCTCGGCGCGCACCCCGTAGCCGTGGAAGCGGAACCAGCGGCCGGAGAAGTTGGCCCGCGAGCCGGCGCTCAGGTGGCCGCCGTGCTCCAGCGACATCGCGAGCACCGCGTCGCCCGGCCGCAGCAGCGCCGCGTAGGCCGCCAGCATCGCCGAAGTCCCGGACCTGGGCTGGACGTTGGCGTGCGGGGCGGCGAACAGTTCGCGGGCCCGGTCGATCGCCAGCAGCTCCACGGTGTCGGCGGGCGCGCAGCCGGTGTGGTGCCGGTGCCCCGGGTAGCCCTCGGCGTACTTGTCGACCAGCGGGCCGGCCAGCGCGGCCAGCACGGCGGGGGTGGCCAGGTTCTCCCCGGCGAGCAGTTGCAGGCTCCCGGCCCGGCGCTCGGCCTCGGCGGTGAGCAGGTCGGCGATCAGCGGGTCGGCCGCGCGCAGGGCCTCGGCGGCCTCCTGGGGGACGAGTGGGGCGTCGGCGACCGTCATGGTGCGGCTCCAGGCTGCGGGGCGGGCAGGTTTCCCCAGCCTAGGTCGGCCTCCGCCGCCCGGCCCGCCCGCACACGCGGGCTTGCGCCTTTCCGGTTGCCACCACTGCCTGCGCACGCAGTCTTCACAAATCCCCCACAGAAACTTTAGTGGAGGGCGCTCAACTCAGCGGGCCACACCCGTCAGTGCGGTCACCACCGGGTCCAGCGCGTCGAATATCTCCTCGCCGCAGTTGCGGAACATCCCGATCGGGGCGCCGTAAGGGTCCCTCAGCTCGTCGAACTCGGGCACCGAGGCCAGCAGCCAGCCCCGCAGGGCGGCGGCCGAGCGGACCAGCGCGCGGGCGCGTTCGGTCAGCCGCGCGCCGTCCCTGGGGTCCGGCAGGGTGCGCGGGTCGACCCTTTGCACCAGACGGGTGAACTCCTTGATGGTGAAGGTGCGCAGACCCGCCGCGTGACCCATCGAGATGACCTGCGCCCGGTGGTCCAGGGTCGCGGTCAGCACCAGGTCCGCGTCGATCACGTGCTCGTCCAGCAGCTCCCGGCCCGCGAAGCCGGCGCTGTCCGCGCCGTACTCGCCGAGCACCGTCGCCGCGTGCGCCTCCATCGGGGCGCCCTCGTGGCCCCAGGTGCCGGCGCTCTCCACCACGATCCGGCGGCCGGTGCGCACGCCGAGCCGGGAGTCCAGCTCCAGCCGGGCCAGCCGCTCGGCGATCGGGGAGCGGCAGATGTTGCCGGTGCAGACGAACAGGATGCGGAAGGTGTCCAACGGGAGCGGCCCCGGCTCCGTGAAGGGGCTCAGGGCGCTCCCCGCTCCGTACGACGGGGCGGCGGCGGTCAACTGCCGGCCTCCACGTCCGGAACGACCTCCCTCAGCTGCTCGACGCTGATCGCGCCCGCCCGCAGCACCACCGGCACCTTGCCGGTGACGTCGACGATGGTGGAGGGCGTGCCGTAGTCGGCCGTCCCGCCGTCCAGGTAGATCGAGACCGCGTCGCCGAGCTGCGACTGGGCCTCGTCACAGGTGGACGGGGACGGGCCGCCGGTCTTGTTGCCGGAGGAGACCGCGAGCGGGCCGGTGGCGTTCAGCAGCTCCAGCACCACCGGGTGCAGCGGCATCCGGACCGCGACGGTGCCCCGGGTCTCGCCCAGGTCCCAGCGCAGCGACGGCTGGTGGCGGGCCACCAGGGTCAGGCCGCCCGGCCAGAACGCGTCCACCAGCTCCCACGCCTGCTCGGAGAAGTCGGTGACCAGCCCGTGCAGCGTGGTCGGCGAGCCGACCAGCACCGGCGAGGGCATGTTCCGGCCCCGGCCCTTGGCCGCCAGCAGCGCGCCGACCGCCTCCGGCGAGAAGGCGTCCGCCGCGATCCCGTACACGGTGTCGGTCGGCACCACCACCAGTTCCCCGCGGCGGATCGCCGTGGCAGCCTCACGCAGCCCGCTCGCGCGGTCCTGGGCCTCGGAGCAGTCGTATCGGCGGCTCATCGGAACAATCCCCTTCCGGTGGTGTCAGTGGTACGTACAGCGAAGTGCGACTAGAGCGAAGCGCGACGCGCTGTTGTGAAGCGCGGCCGGTTGTTGAGGTCCCGGTGGTCGGCCGCGTCCGTCCAGCCGCCCTCCTCGCGGAAGATCCACGGGACCTGTCCGCCCTGGGTGTCCGCGTGCTCGATCACCACCGCGCCGCCGGGCCGCAGCAGTCGGGCGGCGACCCGCTCGATGCCGCGGATGGTGTCCAGGCCGTCCTCGCCGGAGAACAGCGACATCTGCGGGTCGTGGTCGCGGGCCTCGGGGGCGACGTACTCCCACTCGGTGAGCGGGATGTACGGCGGGTTGCTGATCACCAGGTCGAACCGGCCGTCCCAGCCGCGGTCGTCCGCGAAGGCCCGGGTGGCGTCGCCCTGGTGCAGGTGGACCCGGGCCCGGTCGGGGCTGGCCTCGACGTTGCGGCGGGTGTAGGCGAGGGCGCCCTCGTCGAGCTCGAAGGCGTGCACGGTGGAGCGCGGGAGCTCCTGGGCCAGCGCGAGCGCGATCGCGCCGGAGCCGGTGCACAGGTCGACCACCAGCGGCTCGGCCACGTCCATCGCGCGGACCGCGTCTATCGCCCACTCGACCACCGACTCGGTCTCCGGCCGGGGGACGAACACCCCGGGGCCGACCTCCAGTTCGAGGTAGCGGAAGAACGCCCGCCCGGTGATGTGCTGCAGCGGCTCGCGCTGCTCGCGGCGGGAGACCGCCTCCCAGTACCGGGCGTCGAAGTCGCCGTCCGGCACGGTGTGCAGCTGGCTGCGCTTCACTCCGTGGACGTGCGCCGCCAGCTCCTCCGCGTCGAAGCGCGGCGAGGGCACGCCGGCCGCGGCCAGGCGCTGGGTGGCCTGGGCCACCTCGGCGAGCAGCAGGTTCATCCCTCGGTCCCTCTGGGTCTGTCTGACGGCCCCCGCCGGTCGGCGGGAGTCCTGGGGAGTGCGGGCACCGGCGGCGCGGGAGGCCCCCGCCGGAGCATAGGTGACCGGCGGCGGAGCGGGCGAGGCGCCCGCCCCGGCTCAGTTCTCCTGGGCGGCGGCCAGCTTGGCCGCGGCGTCGGCGTCCACGCAGGACTGGATCACCGCGGTCAGCTCGCCGTCCAGCACCTGGTCCAGGTTGTACGACTTGAAGCCGGTGCGGTGGTCGGAGATCCGGTTCTCCGGGAAGTTGTACGTCCGGATCCGCTCGGAGCGGTCCACCGTGCGCACCTGGCTGCGGCGGGCGTCGGACGCCTCCCGCTCGGCCTCCTCCTGCGCGGCGGCCAGCAGCCGCGAGCGCAGGATGCGCATCGCCTGCTCCTTGTTCTGGAGCTGGCTCTTCTCGTTCTGGCAGGACGCCACGATGCCGGTCGGCAGGTGGGTGATCCGGACCGCGGAGTCGGTGGTGTTGACCGACTGGCCGCCCGGGCCGGAGGAGCGGTAGACGTCGATCCGCAGGTCGTTGGCGTGGATCTCCACCTCGACCTCCTCGGCCTCCGGGGTGACCAGCACGCCCGCGGCGGAGGTGTGGATCCGGCCCTGCGACTCGGTCGCGGGCACCCGCTGCACCCGGTGCACGCCGCCCTCGTACTTCAGCCGGGCCCAGACGCCCTGCCCGGGTTCGGTGGTGCCGCGCGTCTTCACGGCCACCGAGACGTCCTTGTAGCCGCCCAGGTCGGACTCGTTGGCGTCGATGATCTCGGTCTTCCAGCCGAGCCGCTCCGCGTAGCGCAGGTACATCCGCAGCAGGTCGCCGGCGAACAGCGCGGACTCCTCGCCGCCCTCGCCCGCCTTGACCTCCAGGATGACGTCCTTGTCGTCGTTGGGGTCGCGCGGCACCAGCAGCAGCCGCAGCTCCTCGGTCAGCTCCTCCTGCCGGGCCTCCGACGCCTTCGCCTCGGCGATGAAGTCCGGGTCCTCGGCGGCGAGTTCGCGCGCGGCGACGATGTCCTCGCCGGCCTGCCGCCAGGCCAGGTACGTCCGGGTGATCGGGGTCAGCTCGGCGTAGCGCTTGGCCAGCTTGCGGGCGTTCGCCTGGTCGGCGTGCACCGACGGGTCGGCCAGCCTCTTTTCGAGGTCGGCGTGCTCGACGAGGAGCTCTTCGACTGCCTCGAACATCGGTCCGTCCTACTTCCGTGAGTGTGCCGTGGTGGAGGGGGAGACGCGAACGGCGCCGGCCCGGACGCCTCCGTGCACGAGCACGGGGGCGTCCGAGACCGGCGCCGTGGAAGCGCTAGGCCTTGCCGCCGGAGAGCTTCTTGCCGAAGCGCGCCTCGAAGCGGGCCACGCGGCCACCGGTGTCGAGGATCTTCTGCTTGCCCGTGTAGAACGGGTGGCAGTTCGAGCAGACCTCGGCGCGGATCTCGCCGCTGGTCTCGGTCGAACGAGTGGTGAACTCGTTGCCACAGGTGCAGGTCACCTTGGTGAGCACGTAGTCCGGGTGAACGTTGGACTTCAAGGGATTCTCCTAGCTGATCGGGAGGGCACCGGGTCGGCGGGCTGGACAGCCGCTCGTGAACCGGGACCGACGGACCAGTGTGCCAGCACTGCCCGCATCTTCCCAAACCGGGAGGCGGATCCGGCTATTCCGCTCCCCCGTCCACCGTGGTCGCCCGCGCGCTGGCACCGGCCCCGCCGGACGGGGTGGCGGTCCCGCCCGGCGGGGTGCCGGAGGGGGTGCCGGACCAGGTGCCGGTCGCGGCGTCGGACGGGGAGGTCTGCGCCGGGTTGGTCGGCTGGTCCCGGAGCACCGCCTGCGGCACCGCCAGGTCGCCGCGCAGCGCCGCCCACAGCTGCTGGGCGTCCGCCGCCTTGGGGACCACCCGGTTGGGGTCGCTGACCGCGTAGGCCACCGGGAGGGTGACCATGGTGAGCTGGTCCGGGCCGATCTTCTTGATCGTCTGCGCCATGCCGACCAGCGCGCTCACCGAGGCCAGGTCGGAGTCGGTGGTCAGCGAGTTGGTCAGCTTGTCGCCGAGCTTCCACATCGCCACCGGGTTGGAGGCCAGGCCGAGCGAGCCGACCTGCCCGAGCATCGCCTTGACCATCTCCTTCTGCAGCTCGATCCGGCCCAGGTCGCTGCCGTCGCCGACGCCGTGCCTGGTGCGGACGAAGGCGAGCGCCCGCTCCCCGCCCAGGTGGTGGGTGCCGGCGTCCAGGTGCAGCCCGCTGTCCCGGTCGTCGATCGGCACCGTGGTGGTGACGTCCACCCCGCCGATCGCGTCGATCAGCGCGGCGAAGCCCGCGAAGTCCACCTCGACGAAGTGGTCCATCCGCATCCCGGTGAGCTGCTCGGCGGTCTTCACCGCGCAGGCCGGGCCGCCGACCTCGTACGCGGAGTTGAACATCGCGCTGCGCACCGCGGCCACCTGCTTGCCGTCGGTGCCGGTGCAGGCCGGGCGCGGCACCAGGGTGTCGCGCGGTATGGAGACCACCGAGGCGGCGGTGTGCGCCTGGTTGACGTGCACCACCATCGCGGTGTCCGAGCGGGCGGTGTCGCCGGTGTCGCCGCCCGCCAGGCCCCCGTTGGCGCCGGAGCGCGAGTCGGAGCCCAGCACCAGCACGTTGAAGGCCCCGCCGGTGGAGGCGGGCGGCCGGGCGGTGCCCAGCTGGCCGGAGATGTCGACGCTGTGGATGTTCCCGTTCAGCTTCCAGTAGGCGACGCCGCCCAGTCCGGCGCCGACCAGGACGAGGCCGGCCAGTGTGAACAGCGCGATCCGCGTTCCCCGCCGGCGGGGGGTGCGGTGCTTGGTGTTCTCGGCCATATCGCCTCTTCTCACCACCAGTGCGACCTTTCGAGCATAAGTGACGCACCGGAACGGTGACCGGTCTGCGCCGGGGGCCCGGAGAAACGACGGACCCCGCACCGCCTCTCGGCGGTGCGGGGTCCGGCTGCGGTCGCTACCGGGGTCAGTCGCCCGAACCCGGGGTGTTCTTCGCGATCTGCATCAGGAACTCGGCGTTCGACTTGGTCTGCTTCATCTTGTCCAGCAGCAGCTCGATCGCCTGCTGCGAGTCCAGCGCGTGCAGGACCCGGCGGAGCTTCCAGGTGATGGCGAGCTCCTCGTGGCCGAGCAGGATCTCCTCCTTGCGGGTGCCGGAGGCGTCCACGTCGACGGAGGGGAAGATGCGCTTGTCGGAGAGCTTCCGGTCGAGCTTGAGCTCCATGTTGCCGGTGCCCTTGAACTCCTCGAAGATCACCTCGTCCATCCGGGAGCCGGTGTCGACCAGCGCGGTGGCGAGGATGGTCAGCGAGCCGCCGTTCTCGATGTTGCGCGCGGCGCCGAAGAACTTCTTCGGCGGGTACAGCGCGGTCGAGTCGACACCACCGGACAGGATGCGGCCGGAGGCGGGCGCGGCCAGGTTGTAGGCGCGGCCCAGGCGGGTGATGGAGTCCAGCAGGATCACCACGTCGTGGCCCAGTTCCACCAGGCGCTTGGCGCGCTCGATGGCGAGCTCGGCGACGGTGGTGTGGTCCTCGGCCGGGCGGTCGAAGGTCGAGGAGATGACCTCGCCCTTCACCGACCGCTGCATGTCGGTGACCTCTTCCGGACGCTCGTCGACCAGGACGACCATCAGGTGGCACTCGGGGTTGTTGTGGGTGATCGCGTTGGCGATCGCCTGCATGATCATGGTCTTGCCGGTCTTCGGCGGGGCCACGATCAGACCGCGCTGGCCCTTGCCGATCGGCGACACCAGGTCGATGATCCGGGTGGTCAGCACGCCCGGGTCGGTCTCCAGGCGCAGCCGCTCCTGCGGGTACAGCGGGGTCAGCTTGCCGAACTCGGGGCGGCCGCGGCCGCTGTCCGGGTCCATGCCGTTGACGGAGTCCAGCCGCACCATGGCGTTGAACTTCTCGCGGCGCTCGCCGTCCTTGGGCTGGCGGACCGCGCCGGTGATGGCGTCGCCCTTGCGCAGGCCGTGCTTGCGGACCTGGGCCAGCGAGACGTAGACGTCGTTCTGGCCGGGCAGGTAGCCCGAGGTCCGGACGAAGGCGTAGTTGTCGAGGATGTCCAGGATGCCCGCGACCGGGATCAGGACGTCGTCGTCGCTCAGCGGGACCTCGGGGCCGGTGGTGCCCTCGAAGCCCTCGCGGCGACGGCCCCGGCGGTCGCGGTAGCGGCCGCGGCGGCCGCGCCGGCCGTCGCCGAACTCGTCGTCGTCGTAGCCGCCCTGCTGCTGGTGGGCGTTGCCGCCGCCCTGCTGCTGCTGGGAGCCGCCGCCCTGCTGCTGGTTCTGCTGGCGGCCCTGGCCGCCGTCCTGCTGCTGGCCGCCGCCCTGCTGGCGGTCGGTGCGGTCGCGCTCGCGGCGGTTGCGGCGGTCCCGGCGGGACTCGCGCACCTCGCCGTCGCCCTCGGCGGCGGGGGCCTCGGTGCGCTCGCGGCGGCCTTGGCGCTCGCGGCGCTCGGCGCGGGCCTCGCCCTCGGCGGCGGCCGGGCGCTGGGCCTCGGCCTTGGCCTCGGCGGGGGCCTGCTCGGTGGCGGTGACGGCGCCGGCCTCGGCGGTCGGGGC